>JBAXLX010000061.1:0-13700 GCA_037134595.1 Pseudomonadota bacterium | reverse complement strand
TCTGTTTGGCACCCGTCAAAGAGGCGATGCCGTGGCCAAGGTCGAAGTCACCCTATTAGACCCAACCGCCACCGGCTGGCGCGCCTTGGCCAAACCCCTGCGCAAGGTGCAGGTCGGCGAGATGATCCGCTTTTCGGACACCCTGTCCGCCACCGTGGCGGAAAAGTCGGAAACCGACCTGACGCTGGCGTTCAATCTGACCGGCCCCGATTTTGACGCAGCCTTGCAAGAGGCGGGCCAGATGCCCCTGCCGCCCTATATTGCGGCCAAACGCCCCGCCGATGCGCAGGATAAAGACGATTACCAAACCGTCTTTGCCCGCCACCCCGGCGCTGTGGCCGCCCCCACGGCGAGTTTGCATTTTGAACCATGGCTCTTGCAAGCCTTGGCCGACAAGGGCGTGGTTGTCACCGAAGTCACCCTGCATGTCGGCGCGGGCACCTTTTTGCCGGTGAAGGTCGAAGATGTCACCACCCACAAAATGCACGCCGAATGGGGCGAGGTGACGCCCAAAGCCGCCGCCGAGATTGCCGCGACCAAGCAGGCGGGCGGGCGGATCATTCCGGTCGGCACCACGGCGCTGCGCCTGATCGAAACGGCGGCTTTGGCCACGGGTCAGGTGCAGGCATGGCAAGGGCCGACCGATATCTTCATCTATCCGGGCTTTCGCTTTGCGGTCACCGACGCCTTGATGACCAATTTCCACCTGCCCAAATCCACGCTTTTGATGCTGGTCGCAGCCCTGATGGGGGCAGAGCGGATGCGCCTAGTTTATGCCCATGCCATCGCAAACGGCTATCGTTTCTTTTCCTACGGCGATTCGTCGCTGCTGATCCCGTAAACTCTACCCGCCGAAGGAGCTGAAAATGCTGAAAGTTCTTGCCCATTCGTGGCCGCTTTTGCTGGGTGTGATGCTGCTTATGGTGGGCAACGGGGTGCAGGGCACGCTTTTGGGCGTGCGCGGCGCGATTGAGCATTTCACCACGTTTCAGCTTTCCATCGTGATGTCGGCCTATTTCGTGGGCTTTCTGGGCGGATCGCGCCTTGCCCCGTCGATGATCCGGCGGGTGGGGCATGTGCGGGTGTTTTCAGCCCTCGGCTCGCTGATTTCGGCGGTGCTGATCTTGTTCCCCTTGGTGCTGGATTGGACGGCGTGGTCGGTCTTGCGGGTTTTGATCGGCTTTTGTTTTTCGGGCATCTATGTGACGGCGGAAAGCTGGCTGAACAACAGTGCGACCAACGAAACCCGCGGGCAGGCGCTGTCGGCCTATATGATCGTGCAAATGCTGGGCATCATCGCCAGCCAAGGGCTGCTGGCCTTGGGCGACCCTGCGGGGTTCGGGCTGTTTATTATCCCCTCGGTGCTGGTGTCTTTGGCCTTTATGCCGATCCTTCTGGCCGACACACCCGCCCCCACCTTTGACGATGCCAAGCGCATCAGCTTTGCCAAGCTTTTTGCCACCTCGCCCTTGGGCTGCATGGGAATGCTGCTGACGGGGGGGATTTATGCGGGGATGTTCGGCATGGCCTCGGTCTGGGGGGCGATGCGGGGGTTAAGCTTTGGCCAGATCGCGGCCTTTGGCGGCACGTTGTATATCGGCGGGTTGGTGCTGCAATATCCCATCGGCTGGGCGTCAGACCGGATGGACCGGCGGGCGCTGATCATGGGGCTGTCGGGGGTGGGCGCGGTGCTGATGGTGCTGGCGAGTTTTATTGCCCTGCCGTTTTCGCTGATCTTGGGCGTCGCACTTCTGTTGGGCGGAATCATCAACCCTTTGTATTCGCTGCTGATTGCCCTTACGAATGATTATCTTAGCAAAGAGGATATGCCCGGCGCCTCGGCCGGATTGATCTTTCTCAACGGGTTTGGTGCGATCTTTGGCCCGCTGGTGTCAGGCTGGTTCATGGCGCAGATCGGGGCGGGGGGGTATTTTCTGTTTCTGGCCCTGCTGTTTGCCGCCCTTGCGGGCTACGCCGCATGGCGCATCAGCCGCAGGTCTGGCCCAATCGAGCAAGCCAGCTTCACCAGCCTGTCGCCCAATGCCAGCTCGCTGGCTGTCGGCGCGGTGATGGAGCAAGAACCCCGCACCCGCCGCGCGGGTTGATTGCATGGGGGGCGTGAACCTGTCACCCTGCGGCAAAACAGGGGTGTGATATGGATGATCCGGTTGAGATTCTGGAATTTTGGCTGGGCACGGTCGGGCCAAAAGGCTGGTATGAGGGCGGCGACGCGCTGGATGCTTTGTGCCGCGATGCGTGTCTTGATCTGTGGCAAGCGGCACGGGATGGCGGCTTGGATCATTGGGTCGACGGCACCGTGGGCACCTTGGCCTATCTGATCCTGACCGACCAATTGCCGCGCAATATGTTTCGCGGCCAAGCCGACAGTTTCGCCACCGACCCCTTGGCGCTTGCCGCCGCTCGCCGCGCGGTGGACGAAGGCTGGGACATGGGCGCGCCCGAACCGGAGCGGCAGTTTTTCTACATGCCCTTCGAGCATTCCGAAAACCCCGCCGACCAGACCCGCGCGGTGCGTTTGATGCAAGAACGCCTGCCCACCGCCCCCGACATGGCGCTGCACGCCCGCGCCCATGCCGAGATCATCACCCGCTTTGGCCGCTTCCCCACCCGCAACGCCGCCTTAGGGCGCGAATCTACTGCGCCAGAGGCGGCCTTTCTGGCCGAAGGCGGCTACGGCGCTGTGGTCAAAGCCCTGCAGGCCAGCCATGCAAAAGACGCATAGGCCCTAGGCGCAGGTAAGCTTGCTTGAGGTTTTGGGATAGTTTAAGGCCAAACTACTTTTTGGGGAGAGACAAGATGGCAGCGCAAAGCTTCGATGTGGTGGTGATAGGGTCGGGTCCGGGGGGCTATGTCGCGGCGATCCGTGCTGCACAGCTTGGCCAAAAGGTCGCCATCATCGAGCGTGAAAATCTGGGCGGCATTTGCCTCAACTGGGGCTGTATCCCGACCAAGGCCATGCTGCGCTCTGCCGAAGTGTTTCACCTGATGCACCGCGCCAAGGAATTTGGCCTGTCGGTCACGGGGGCCAGCTTTGATCTGGACGCGGTCGTTGCGCGCTCTCGCGGGGTGGCCAAGCAATTGTCAGGCGGCATCGGGCATCTGATGAAGAAGAATAAAATCACCGTGTTTATGGGGGTGGCGAGCCTTCCCAAAGCGGGGGTGGTGTCGGTCAAGACGGATAAGGGCGTGGAAGAACTGGCGGGCAAGGCCATCATCCTTGCCACGGGGGCGCGTGCGCGTGAATTGCCGGGGCTGGAAGCGGACGGCGATCTGGTCTGGACCTATCGCCACGCCTTGCAGCCCAAGCGGATGCCCAAGAAGCTGCTAGTCATCGGATCAGGCGCGATCGGCATCGAATTTGCCAGCTTCTTTAACACCTTGGGCGCGGATACGACTGTGGTCGAGGTGATGGACCGCGTTCTGCCCGTGGAAGACGCCGAAATCTCGGCCTTTGCCAAGAAGGCGTTCGTCAAGCAGGGCATGAAGATTTTGGAAAAAACTACGGTCAAAAAGCTGGATCGTTCGCCCGGCAAAGTGGTGGCCTACCTGGAAGACGCCAAGGGCACGACCACGGCGGAATTTGACACGGTGATCTCTGCCGTGGGGATCGTGGGCAATGTCGAAGGGCTGGGGCTGGAAGCCTTGGGCGTCAAGATCGACCGCACCCATGTGGTGACGGATGAATTCTGCCGCACCGGCGTGGCGGACCTTTACGCCATCGGCGACATCGCCGGCGCGCCGTGGTTGGCGCACAAAGCCAGCCATGAAGGCGTCATGGTGGCCGAACTGATCGCTGGTGGTCATCCGCACCCGATCAAGCCCGGTTCCATCGCAGGCTGCACCTATTGCAGCCCTCAGGTGGCCTCGGTCGGCATGACCGAGCAAAAGGCCAAGGATGCGGGATATACCGTCAAGGTCGGCCATTTCCCCTTTATCGGTAACGGCAAAGCGATTGCCTTGGGCGAGGCGGAAGGCATGGTCAAAACCGTGTTCGATGCCAAAACCGGAGAGCTGTTGGGTGCGCATATGATCGGCGCGGAAGTGACAGAGCTGATCCAAGGCTATGTCATCGGCCGCCAGCTAGAGACGACCGAAGAAGACCTGATGAACACCGTCTTCCCGCACCCGACCCTGTCCGAGATGATGCACGAATCCGTGCTAGACGCCTACGGCCGCGCGCTGCATTTCTAGGGCTTGGGCCTAAAAGCGGGGGGCACCAGCCCCCCGCGTTTCAGCCCTAAACCCGCACCACAGCGCCGCCGCCTTGCACCCAATTGGCAAAGCCGCCCAAGTTCAGCGCGCTATAGCCCAGCTTTTCCAAAGCCTGCGCCGCCATCCCCGACCGCCCGCCAGAGGCGCAAAAGACCGCAATCGTCTTGCCCGCAAAGCGTTTGTCGAAATTGGGGCCCTTCGGGTCGGCCTTCATCGCAATCAGTGACACCGGAATGTGAAGCGCCCCCTTGGCTGTGCCAGAGGCGTGCAGTTCCGCCTTTTCGCGCACATCGACCAGCAGCATTTGGCCTGAGGCAACGTGGGCCGCGACCTCGGCCATGGTCAGCTTGGGGTGGGCGGGGGCAGGGCGCAGGAAATTGAACATCTTTTGGCCTTTCTGAGGATGGTTTACATATATTCAATAAACTGAATTTGTAAAGCCCGCAGCAGGAAGTTTCACCATCTCTGCCCAAGTTCCTCTTTCGTTCACAGTTTCGGGTTGGAAACCCCCCAGCTTAAGCCTATCTTGCGCCCACCTATGGGGTAGATCATGGCAGAGCAGAAGTTCATCGAAGTGCGCGGCGCGCGCGAGCACAATCTGAAAAACGTGGATGTCGATATTCCGCGCGACCAGTTTGTGGTGATCACGGGGCTGTCGGGGTCGGGCAAATCGTCCCTTGCGTTCGATACGATCTACGCCGAAGGCCAGCGGCGCTATGTGGAAAGCCTGTCGGCCTATGCGCGCCAATTCTTGGATATGGCGGGCAAGCCCGATGTCGACCATATCAGCGGCCTGTCGCCCGCGATTTCGATCGAACAAAAGACCACCTCGAAAAACCCGCGCTCGACCGTGGGCACCGTGACGGAAATTTACGACTACCTGCGCCTGCTCTTCGCCCGCGTGGGCACTCCCTATTCGCCGGCAACCGGCTTGCCCATTACGGCCATGCAGGTGCAAGACATGGTCGACGCCGTCATGGCGATGGAGGAAGGATCGCGCGCCTATCTGCTCGCCCCCCTGATCCGCGACCGCAAGGGCGAATATCGCAAAGAATTCCTTGATCTGCGCAAGCAGGGCTTTCAGCGCGTCAAGGTTGACGGGGCCTTTTACGACTTGGACGAGCCGCCGACTTTGGACAAAAAGCTGCGCCATGACATCGACGTGGTGGTTGACCGCATCGTGGTGCGTGATGGCTTGCAGACGCGGCTGGCCGACAGCTTCCGCACGGCGCTGAACCTCGCCGATGGCATTGCGGTGATCGAAACCGCTCCGGCCGAAGGCGATCCTGTTCGCATCACCTATTCGGAAAAATTCGCCTGCCCTGTCAGCGGCTTTACCATCGCCGAAATCGAACCCCGCCTGTTTTCGTTCAACGCGCCCTTTGGCGCTTGCCCTGTTTGCGACGGCTTGGGGATGGAGCTGTTCTTTGACGAACGCCTTGTGGTGCCTGACCAAAGCCTGACGCTGGCGCAAGGGGCGATAGCGCCTTGGGCCAAATCCAAATCGCCCTATTTCACCCAAACCATCGACGCCATGGCCACCCATTACGGCTTTGATAAGAAAAAGAAATGGAAAGACCTGCCCGAAGCGGTCAAAGGCGTGTTCCTGCACGGGTCGGGCGGCGAAGAGATCGAATTTCGCTACGACGAAGGCGGGCGCATCTACACCGTCAAGCGCATCTTCGAAGGTGTCGTGCCCAATATGGAACGCCGCTACAAAGAAACCGACTCGGCGTGGAGCCGCGAAGACATGGAGCGGTTCCAAAACAACCGCCCCTGCGGCACCTGCCACGGCTACCGCCTGCGCCCCGAAGCCTTGGCGGTGAAAATCGCGGGCCTGCATGCCGGCCAAGTGGTGCAAATGTCGATTGCCGAGGCTTTTGCTTGGGTTGGCGCTGTGCCTGAAAAGTTGACACGCCAGCAGAGCGAGATTGCCAAGGCGATCTTGAAAGAAATCCGCGAAAGGCTGGGGTTTTTGGTCAACGTCGGCCTGAACTACCTAACGATGAGCCGCAATGCCGGCACCTTGTCGGGCGGCGAAAGCCAGCGCATCCGGTTGGCCTCACAGATCGGGTCGGGGTTGACGGGGGTGCTTTATGTGCTCGATGAACCCTCAATCGGTCTGCACCAGCGCGACAATGACCGCCTGTTGACCACGCTGAAAAACCTGCGCGATGCGGGCAATACGGTTTTGGTGGTCGAGCATGACGAAGACGCGATCCGCGAGGCGGATTATGTCTTTGATATGGGGCCGGGGGCGGGGGTGCATGGCGGGATGGTGGTGTCGCGCGGCACGCCGGCCGAGATTGCCGCCGATCCGGCCAGCATGACGGGGCAGTATCTGTCAGGGGCGCGGTCCATCCCCGTGGCCAAGGTGCGCCGCAAAGGCAATGGCAAGAAGCTGACGGTGGTCAATGCCACGGGCAACAACCTCAAAGGCATGACGGCGGATTTTCCCTTGGGGATGTTTGTCTGCGTCACGGGCGTGTCTGGCGGCGGCAAATCGACGCTGACGATTGAAACCCTGTTCAAAACCGCCGCCACCCGCCTGAACGGCGCGCATGAAACGCCAGCGCCTTGCGAGACGATCAAGGGCTTTGAACACCTTGATAAAGTGATCGACATCGACCAACGCGCCATTGGCCGCACACCGCGCTCCAACCCCGCCACCTATACCGGCGCCTTTACCCCGATCCGCGACTGGTTCGCTGGCCTGCCCGAAGCCAAGGCGCGGGGGTACCAGTCGGGGCGGTTTTCCTTCAACGTCAAAGGCGGGCGCTGCGAGGCCTGTCAGGGCGACGGCGTTCTGAAGATCGAGATGAACTTCCTTCCCGATGTTTATGTGACCTGCGAGACCTGCAAAGGCCAGCGCTACAACCGCGAGACTTTGGAAATTAAGTTCAAAAACAAAAGCATCGCCGATGTGCTGGATATGACCTGTGAGGACGCCGCCCAGTTCTTTCAAGCCGTTCCCGCCATCCGCGACAAAATGGACGCGCTGTGCGAAGTGGGGCTTGGCTATATCAAAGTCGGCCAACAAGCGACCACCCTGTCAGGGGGCGAGGCGCAGCGGGTGAAACTGTCCAAAGAACTGTCGCGCCGCGCCACGGGCAAGACGCTGTATATCTTGGATGAACCCACAACCGGCCTGCATTTCGACGATGTGCGCAAACTGCTGGAAGTGCTGCATGCCTTGGTCGATCAGGGCAATTCGGTGGTGGTGATCGAACACAACCTTGACGTGATCAAAACCGCTGACTGGCTGATTGACATCGGCCCCGAAGGCGGCGACGGCGGTGGTGAGATCGTGGCGACCGGCACGCCGGAACAGGTGGCCGAGGTTGCGGCCAGCCACACCGGCCGCTACCTTAAACCCATGTTGGCAACCGCCAAACGGGGTAGGGTGGCTTAGTTGGTTTTGGTGCCAAAAAGCCGGTAAAGCGGGCAAAAGTTCAGCGCCGCTGTGGCCAGCGCAATCACGCCAAACACCGCTTTGGCCCAATGCCATGGGCCCATTGCGTGATCCATAAAGAACCAGACCAGCAGCCCCGCCCCGATCAGGATGCGGATGATACGGTCGGCTGTGCCGATATTTGCGGTGAACATGGGACGTCTCCTTTAAAGGCTGCAATGCTGTCAAGGATAGGCGCTTTTGAATGTGATGCCTTGATCTGCATCACGGCAAAGAAAAAGGCCCTCTGGCGAGGGCCTTGATCTGACAGACGTGCCGCAGCGCTTAGTCCATCTGCTTGAAGTTCAAGCTTGCGCCTTCCTTGATCCCCGAGGGCCAGCGCGAGGTGATCGTCTTGGTGCGGGTGTAAAATCTAAAGCTATCCGGCCCGTGCTGGTTCAAATCGCCAAAGGCCGATTTCTTCCAGCCGCCAAAGGTGTGATAGGCCAGCGGCACGGGAATTGGCACGTTGATGCCGATCATGCCTACGTTGATGCGGTTGGCAAAATCGCGCGCTGTGTCGCCGTCGCGGGTGAAAATGGCGGTGCCATTGCCATATTCATGATCCATCGCCAGTTTCAGCGCCTCTTCATAGGTTTGGGCGCGCACGGTTGACAGAACCGGCCCGAAGATTTCCTTGCGGTAAATCTCCATCTCCGAGGTCACATGGTCAAACAGATGGGGGCCGACAAAGAAGCCGTCCTCATAGCCTTGCAGTTTAAAGCCGCGCCCGTCGACCACCAGTTTTGCGCCTGCCGCCACGCCCGACTCCACCAGCCGTAAAATATTGGCCTTGGCCGCAGCCGTCACAACGGGGCCATAATCCACATCATTGCCCGCCGTATAGGGGCCGACTTTCAGCTTTTCGATCCGCGGGATCAGCTTGGCAATCAAACGGTCTGCCGTTTCGTCGCCCACAGGTACGGCCACCGAAATCGCCATGCACCGCTCGCCTGCCGCGCCATAGCCCGCACCCACCAAAGCATCGGCTGCCAGATCCATATCGGCATCGGGCATGATGATCATATGGTTCTTGGCCCCGCCAAAGCATTGCACGCGCTTGCCGTTCGCAGTACCGCGCGAATAGATATATTCGGCAATCGGGGTTGATCCGACAAAGCCCACGCCCGCAATCTGCGGATTGTCCAAGATCGCGTCGACCGATTCTTTGTCGCCATTGACCACTTGCAGCACGCCGTCAGGCAGGCCCGCTTCCTGCATCAACTCGGCCAGCATCATCGGCACCGACGGGTCACGCTCGGATGGTTTAAGAATAAACGCATTGCCGCAGGCCAAAGCCGGACCCATTTTCCACATCGGGATCATGGCCGGAAAGTTGAACGGTGTAATTCCCGCAGCCACCCCGATCGGTTGGCGCATGGAATACATATCAATGCCCGGTCCTGCGGAATCGGTGAACTCGCCCTTCAGCAAATGGGGCGCACCGATGCAGAATTCGATCACCTCCAGCCCGCGCTGGATATCGCCTTTGGCATCGGGCACGGTCTTGCCGTGTTCTGACGACAGGGCCAGTGCCAGCTTGTCCATATCGCGGTTGAGCAGGCGCACGAATTCCATCATCACCCGCGCCCGGCGCTGCGGGTTCGTCGCCCCCCATTTCACCTGCGCTGCCGCAGCGTCGGCGGTTGCGGCATCAAGCTCGGCCTTGCTGGCCAAGGCGACATGGGCCTGCACTTCGCCCGTGGCGGGGTTGTAAACAGGGGCCGTGCGCCCCGAGGTTCCGGCAACATGTTTGCCGTTGATCCAGTGTCCGATATGTTTCATGGCGACCTCCTAGGTTTAGGCCACAATAGCCTTGCACAAATGCGCAAGAAAGGGGCAAGATTTCAAAAGGGCTTTGCGGGATTGCAAAGGGGGGGCGATGGATTGGGACGATTTGCGCATCTTTCTGGCCGTGGCGCGGCACGAAAGCCTCTCTGCCGCAGGGCGCGCATTAAAGATTGACCCCGCCACCGTAGGCCGCCGCGTTGCGAGGCTAGAGGATGCCATTGGTGCCCGCCTTTTCGCCAAAGGCCCGCAAGGCTATGCCCTGACCGACCAAGGCGCGCGCCTTCTTACCCATGCCGAGCGCGTCGAAACCGCGATGGACGGCGCTATCGAGGCTTTGACGGGCCCCGAGGGTCTGACCGGCCAAATCCGCATCGGTGCGCCCGATGGCTGTGCGAACTATCTGCTGCCGCAAGTTCTGGCGCGCATTTGCGATGCCAACCCCGGGCTAGAGGTGCACCTTGTCGCCTTGCCGCGCGTCTTTAACCTGTCCAAGCGCGAGGCGGATATGGCCATTGCCGTCTCGCGCCCCACCGCAGGGCGGTTGACCGTGCAAAAGCTGACCGATTACCGCCTGCATCTGGCCGCCTCGCAGGCCTATCTTGCCGCCCATCCGCCGATCAACGGCCCGCAAGACCTGCCCGCGCACCGCTTTGTCGGCTACATCCCCGATATGATCTTTGACAAAGAGCTGGATTATCTGGCCGAAATCGGGGTGAAAGCGCCGCCCTTGGCGTCAAATTCCGTCTCGGTGCAGCTCAACTTTCTGCGCCAAGGCGCGGGTTTGGGCGTGGTGCACGACTTTGCCCTGCCCGCCGCCCCCGAGCTGGTGCGCGTCATTCCCGACCAAATCCGCCTGCAACGCAGCTTTTGGCTGATCCGCCATGCCGACGATGGGCGTGTCAATCGGCTGAACCGCTTTGCCGCCCTGCTCACCGCCGAGGTGCGCGCCGAAATGCTGCGGCTTGAGGCCGCCTGACGCCCCACTTTTGCCCCTTGCGCCCGCGCCCGCCGTCATGTTGCTTAAGCCTATAAAATTGCGGAGCATCCCATGCGTATCGGCCTGTACCCCGGCACCTTTGACCCGATCACCTTGGGTCATATCGACATCATACAGCGCGCTATGGCGATGGTCGACCGGTTGGTGATTGGTGTGGCCATCAACCGCGACAAAGCGCCGCTCTTTGGCTTGGAAGAGCGGGTGTTTATGGTGCAAGAAGAGTGCCGCGACATCGCCGCACGGGTGGGCGGTGAGATCATCGTGCATCCGTTTGAAAACCTGCTGATTGATTGTGCGCGCGATGTGGGGGCGGGCATTATCATTCGCGGCCTGCGGGCCGTGGCGGATTTTGAGTATGAATTCCAGATGGTTGGCATGAACCGCGCGTTAGATGCCTCGATCGAGACGGTGTTTTTGATGGCCGATGCCCGCCGTCAGGCGATTGCGTCAAAACTGGTGAAAGAGATTTGCCGCTTGGGCGGGGATGTGTCGAAATTTGTCACCCCTGCCGTGGATGCCGCTTTGGTGCGCCGCTTGCGCCGCAAGGGCTAAAGGCGGCGAAAAATTTTGGTCGCAGGCGGAGAAACGGTGGTTTGTTAGGCTTGACTTAACAAAGTTGCGCCAGTCTGACGCGATGAAACCGCATCATCGCCCCCGTGTCATATCTATGCCCGCCTGCCGCCTTGGCACACACCCCGCGTGGCGGAGGCTTCGGGATGACCTTTGATCGCCTGCGCCTGACCGCCGCCCGCCTGCTGGTCTTGGCCTTGTGGCTGCATATGCCGCTCGTAGCAGGTCTGCTCTATCAGCGGGGGGATGATCCCATTGTGCCAATGGCGGTGGCTTTGGCCTTGGCCCTTTTGGCCAGCGGCGCGGTCATGCGCCGCAGTCTTGCGCCTTTGGGGCCACTGATTATTGCCTTGGCCTATGGCGGTATCGTCGTGCTTGGTGTGGGCCTGTCGCAAGACACGCCTTGGCAGACGGTAGGGCCAATTTATACCGTGATCGCTTTGGCCCTGATGCTGCCACTGTGTTCAGCCCCCGCCGTCTTGGGGCTTGGTACGGTTGTTCTGACAGCGGAGCTTGCCCGTCAGGTTTTGGGAGCACCGATGCTGGCCGATTGGCCACAAACTCTTGCACGCTGTGCCTTTTTTGCAGGGGAAACGGCGGTCTTAGCCGCTTTGGCACAAGCCATGGCGCGGGTCTTGCACAACGCCCAATCCGCCGCACTTGCCGCAAAAGACCGCGCAGAAGGGCTTTGGGCCGACCGCACCAATGCCCAGATTGCCCAAGCGCAGTTCGTCGCGGCCTTGGTCGAGCGGATCACCGCCTTGGCCCAAGACCCCCTCAACCCCGCGCCGCCCGCCACACCCTTTCCCTTTGCCTATGCTCAGGTTGATTGCGCCGTAGACCTTTTGGCGCAAAAGCTGCGGCGGGGCTGTGGGTGGGGCGATTTGTCTTGGCTGGCTGGCCCCGCGCCCAAAGACCTTGCCGCCGCCCTGATGCAATTGACCGCCTGTTTGCAAGATCAATCGGCGCGCGTGCAGGCCCTTTCCCAAGCAGCGCAGTTGGATTACCGCGCCAAGATTTTGCACACGATGCGCCTTGATCTGGCCGATCTGACCGATCAGGTGCACCAAACCGCCGCCTTTGCGGCCGCGCTGTCACAGTCCGCGCTGGGGTATTCCAAGACACCGATTATGGTGCATCGTCCGGCCTCCGCACAGACCGCTGAGCCGTGGTTGGCCCCCGCGACAGAGCCTGTGTTGCAAAGCAGGCTTGGCCACAAGGTTTCGCTTTTGTCAGCCTATCGAGCAAACGATCACGCCGCCTGACCTTGCGCCTATCTGCGCCACAAGACTTGCCGTTCGTGATGCTGGATGGTGGCGGCCAATGTGTCAAACTGACCGCTCAGATAGGCGCGCAAACGCCGTGCGGCGGGGCTCAGGTCTTGGGCGCTGCGATACATCAGCCCCAGTTTGCGGTCGGGGTGTTCGATGCGGATCGACAGTGCTGCCACCCTGTACTGCCGCCGCAGCGCGAACAGCACCGAAGAGGGCAAAACCGTCAAACTGTCTGACGCCGCCAGAATGCCCATCACCGCCGACAAGCTGCCGCCCGAATAGCTGATGCGGATCTGTTCGGTGCTGATCGTAGACAAAACCCGCTGCAAATCAGCGTAAAGCGGGCTGTTGGTCGGCGGGGCGATCCAGGGAAAGCGCAACAAATCCGCCGCCGTCACCGCATGGCCATGCAGCAAGGGGTGGCCTTCGCGCGCTGCAATCACGTTTCGGCCAGCCAAGAGCGTGTCAAAGGCCAAGCCCGCGGGCAGATCTTCCGGCCGCAGCGGGCAAATCGCCAGATCCAGCGCCCCGCTTTGCACCGCTGCCGCAAGATCGGGCGCATAGCCATAGCTTTGTTCCAGCCGCACATCGGGGTTTTGCGCCTGAAACCCTGCGATCATTGCCACAATCACCCCGTCCATGAAGACCGGCGTGCCTGCCACACGCACCGCTCCCGCCTTGCCCAACCGGTAACTTTGCACCGCATGAGCTGCGGCCTGCGCTGCCTGAAGAATGCGCGCTCCCTCCTCGGCCAAGCGCGCGCCAAGGTCCGTCGGCTGCAAAGGGCGGCGACCGGGCACGAACAGCGCACTGCCCAAGCGCGCCTCTAGCGCCGCCATGGACCGCGACAGGGCGGGCTGCGATTTGCCCAACAGGGCCGCCCCTTCGGTCAAGCCGCCCGCTTGCACGATGGCCGCCAAGATCTCAAGCTGTCGGGGATCAATTTTCATAACAAAATGATATATAGATTGCCCCAAAAACGATCAAGTTTCAAATATCGGCGGGATAGGGTTGCCGCTAAATGCGCGACGCGGCCGATCCAGCCCTCGCTTGACCCCCCAAACCAGAGGTTCTCATGGCTGACATCACCACCGACGTTCTGATCATCGGCACCGGCCCCGCAGGGTCGGCCACCGCGGCCCTTTTGGCCAGCTACGGCGTGGATAACCTTGTCATCAACCGCTACCGCTGGCTGGCCAATACGCCGCGCGCGCATATCACCAACCAGCGCACCATGGAGGTGCTGCGCGATCTGGGCCACGAGGTGGAAGACGAAGCCTATCTGTTCGCCACTCCGCAAGCCCAGATGGGCGAGAACATCTTTTGCGTCAGCCTTGCCGGCGAAGAGATTGGCCGGATGAATTCCTGGGGCACCCATCCGATG
>JBAXLX010000060.1:0-14067 GCA_037134595.1 Pseudomonadota bacterium | reverse complement strand
CCATCTGGCGATGCTGGCCTTTTCGGCCTTGGTGGCGGGGTCGTTCTCGCTGGGTGCACTGGCGGCACCGCTGATCTCGCCCGCAGCACTGACAGTCGCACGGTTTGGGCTGGCGGGGGCCTTGGTCGGCGGGGCGGCGTTTGTCAGCAAAGGCGGGGTGCCGCGCAGCGCTGTCACAGCGCCTTGGCGCTATCTGGTGCTGGGCGGCTTGCTGGCCTGCTACTTTGTAATGATGTTCGAAGGCCTGCGCACGGCGGCGGCGGTGCCGACAGCGGCGGTCTTTACCCTCACACCGATCATGGCGGCGGGGTTTGGCTGGGTCTTGCTGCGCCAGATCACCACAGCGCGCATGGCGCTGGCCTTGGCTTTGGGCGCGGCCGGCGCGGTCTGGGTGATCTTTCGCGGCGACGTGCAGGCGATTGCGGCCATGCGGATCGGGCGTGGCGAGGTGATCTTCTTTTTCGGCTGCATCGCCCATGCCTTTTACGCCCCCATGGTGCGCCGCCTGAACCGAGGAGAGCCTGCGCTGGTCTTTACCTTTGGCACGCTTCTGGCAGGTTTTGTCCTGCTGTGCCTGTGGGGCGGGAGGGCAGCTGTGGCGACCGATTGGGCCAGCCTTCCGGCGATTGTGTGGATCTGTCTGGCCTATGTGGCGATTGCGGCCTCGGCCATGACGTTTGTTTTGATCCAATATGCTACGCTGCGTCTGCCTGCGGCCAAGGTAATGGCCTATACCTATCTGGTGCCGTGCTGGGTCATTCTTTGGGAAATAGCGCTTGGGCATCCGGCCCCACATCCCAAAGTTTTGGCGGGGGTCGTGCTGATATTGGCCGCCTTGGGCCTTTTGCTGAAAAACGAGGGGTAGGGCCTTTGGCTGCGACCTGACCCGTGGCCCGAGGGATAAAAGATGAGCAAGAATGTAACCTTTCTGGGGCTGATCGGCCTTGTCACCTTGGCCTTTGCTTGGGTGCTGTGGCCACTGTTTGGCGCGGTGTTTTGGGCGCTGACCTTGGCCATCGTCTTTGCCCCTTTGCATGACATCGTGCTGGCGCGGTTTGGCGGGCGGCGCAATCTGGCGGCGGCGGCGATGATTGTGGGGCTGTTGGTCTTGGTCATTTTGCCGATGCTGTTGATCATCGCCGCGATGGTGCAAGAGGCTTACGCCCTTGTCGCGGCGATTTCCTCGGGGGCGGTGGATGTGCAAGGCATGGCCCAACGCGCCTTGGACGGCCTGCCGCTTTGGGCCCAAGATCTGGTACAGGGCTTGGGGCCAAAGGATCTGCCCGCCTTGCAAGACAGTCTGGCCAGCGCGATCAGCGGATGGCTTGGGGCGAATGTGCCCTTGGTCTTTGCCATCGGTCAAAGCACGGCGGGGCTGGTCGCGGGGGTGGGGGTGACGCTGTATCTGGTCTTTTTCCTGTTTCGCGATGGCAAAGAGCTTAGTGCCCATGTCACCCAAGCCATCCCCATGCCGCCCCAGATGCGTGCCCATCTGCTGGAAACGTTTACCACGGTGGTGCGGGCCACGGTGCAGGGCGATATTCTGGTGGCCTTGTTGCAGGGCAGTTTGGGCGGTTTGGGCTTTTGGGTGCTGGGGATTCATGCCGCGATTTTGTGGACCGTGCTGATGTCGGTCCTGTCGCTGCTGCCGGTGTTCGGCGCGGCCTTGGTTTGGGCGCCGGTCGCGGTTTACTTTATGGCCTCGGGGCAAGTGGTGGCGGGTCTGGGCTTGCTTGCCTACGGCATTTTGGTGATCAGCCTTGTGGACAACCTTGTGCGGCCCTATCTGGTAGGTAAGGCCACGCGGATACCGGATTTCATCGTGCTGTTGTCCACCATCGGCGGCATTGCCAGCTTTGGCATGCAGGGCTTTATCACCGGCCCCGTGGTGGCTGCGATGTTCATCGCCGTTTGGCGCAGCTTTCTGGCCCAGAAATAGGGCAAGGCGACACACTTTGGCCGCGGACGGCGCACTGATGCATGGCCGCCCTTTTGCTTCACCCCTTTGATTGGAAATGTCATGACCAAACCCATCCCCCCCAAAGCCGCCCCGCCCAAACCCGCGCTTAAGAAAGCTGGCGGTTTTAACGCCGGGCTCACCAAACCCAGCGATGCCGGTCGGACCTCTGCCGCGATGGGCGGCAAAGGGTCCAGCAGCAATAAGGGGCGCTAGGCCAAAAGCTTGCGCTAGATCAGGGTGCGGGTGGTCCCATCTGTTAAAGCAGAGGTTCGTTATCAAGGAATACGACCCGATGCCTGACGCTGGCCAAGACACCCGCCCCAAACTGCCGCCCAAAGCCGCTTGGGCCTTGGGCGTGGCCCTGCTCCTTGGGTTGGTCTGGGGGATGTGGGCCCAACCCTTTACCGCCAAACCCACCCGCGTCACGGTCGAGGGGGTCAAGGCCGCTCCCGCCCAGCGCGTGCTGGCAGTGAACGGGCAGGTGGTGGCTGTAAGCTCTGTCTTGGTGCGCGCCTCGGTCTCGGGCAGTTTGGCGGGGCAGATGGCTCAGGAAGGGCAAAGGGTTGCAGGTGGCGATATCCTTGCCCAGCTTGACGCCACCCAGCAACAGGCCGTGGTGCGCCAAGCGCAATCGGCCTTGGCGCAGGGGGCCTTGGTCCAAGCACAGGCCGCATCAGATTACGCCCGCCTGCGCGATCTTGGCCCCACCACCGCGCGTGTAAAAGTAGAAGACGCCGCGCGCGCCTTGGCCCGCGCGGCGCAAAGCGTCGAATCACTGCGCGCGGCGCTAGAGCAGGCGCAAATCCAGCTGGCCCGCTACACAATCCGCGCGCCGATGGCGGGCGTCATCATGCAGCGCAGCGCCGATCCAGGCCAGTTCATCGAACCGGCCTTGGCGATCTTTACCCTGTCAGACCTGTCATCGCTGCGCATCCAGACCAATGTGGATGAGGCTTACGCCACCCAGATCGCCCTTGGCCAAAAGGCCGTTTTGCAACGGGTGGGCACCACGGGCACCCAAGGAGGCACCGTCAGCTTCGTATCGCCCCGCGTTGATCCGGCGACCGGCGGCTTGCAGGTCAAGATCACCCCCGATGCGCCCTTTCAGGCCCCCGTTGGCCTGACCGTCACCGCCAATATCATCGTCGAGGATAGCCCCCTTGCCCTGACCATCCCCCGCGCGGCGATGGTTGCAGGGCCTGCCGTCTTTCTTTTGGCCGCTGGCCATGCCGTCAAAACCCCGGTCGAGGTGATCGACTGGCCCGCCGCCCGCCTGATCGTGACCAAGGGCCTGTCCGAAGGCGACAGCCTGATCGCCAATGCCGCCACCCTGCAAGACGGCCAAGCCGTCACGGTCGGCCCGTGATGCTCTATGCGCTGAAAATTGCAGGGCGCTATCTGACAGCGTCCAAGGCGCAGACGGGGTTGCTGGTCTTGGGCGTGGCGGCGGGGGTGTTTATCTTTATCTTCATGTCCGCCCTGATCGGCGGCTTGGCCGAGTTGATCTTGTCGCGCACCGTGGGCGACATCGCCCATGTCTCGATTCAGGCAGAGCCGAAGGATCCCGCCGTGTTGCTGGCAGGCACCCCCCTGCTGGTGCAGCAAAAATCAACCAGTGCGGCGGCCAACCTGCCCACGGCGGCCAATTTCGTGCCCTTGATAGAATCCCTGCCCGGTGTGCGGGCAGTGTCGCCGCAAATCTCGGGGTCGGGCTTTATCACGCACGGCGCGCAGGTGGCGCAGGTCAGCATCAATGGGCTGATGCCCGGGCGCGAATCGGCCATCGCCCATCTGGACAGCTATGTCGTGGAAGGCACAGAACGGCTGGGCGCGGGGTCTATCCTGATCGGCAAGCGGCTGGCCGAGGATTTGAACCTGCTTTTGGGCCAATCGGTCCGGCTGTCGTCAACCAAGGGAATCGAAACGGCCCTGACCGTCACGGGCATTTACCAGATGGGCGCAGGCGGGCCGGATCGGCGCACGGCCTATGTCAGCCTTGGCACGGCGCGCACGCTGTTTGCCATGCCGCAGGGGCTGACGCGGGTCGAAATCAAGCTGACTGATTTATACGCCGCCGATGCCATGGCCCCCCAGATCACCGCCCTGACGGGGTTGACCGCGAAATCTTGGACAGTCGACGGCGCGCAGTTTCTAGAAGCCTTGTCGGCCCAAGCCAAGACGGGCGTGCTGCTGAAAAGCTTTGCGCTGATCACCATCGTCATCGGCGTGGCCTCGGCATTGCTGCTGTCCACCTACCGGCGCAGGCCCGAGATCGGGATCATGCGCGCCATGGGGGCCTCGCAGCGGTTTGTGGTGCTGGTCTTTGTGCTGCAAGGCGCGCTGATCGGGCTGATGGGCGGGCTTTTGGGCGCGGCTTTGGGCTATGCAGCCTTGCTGCCCTTTCCGGCAGGCGGGCAGTTTCGCACGGGGTCCTTGCCCATTGACATAAGGCTGGGCTCTTACGGGCTGGCGATTGCGTTGACGCTTTTGGGGGCCATCCTTGCGTCGATCTGGCCAGCGCGGGCGGCGGCCAAGGTCGATCCGGTCGAGGCGATTGGCCAATGAGTGCCTTGGTGGTGGTGCAGGATCTGGTCAAAACCTTTGGCGCGGGCCTGACCGAAACGCCGGTGCTGCGCGGCTTGACCCTGACCTTGCAGGCGGGCGAGCTTTCAGCACTGCTGGGTCCGTCAGGGTCGGGCAAAAGCACGTTGTTGACCATTCTGGGCACCTTGATGCAGCCCACATCCGGCGCGCATCAGATGCTGGGGCAGGATATGGTGCGTGCCACGGACAGCGCACGCACCGCCTTTCGCAACCAGCACATCGGCTTTGTCTTTCAGTTTCACAGCCTTTTGCCTGACTTTACCGCGCTGGAAAATGTGATCTTCCCCGCCGCCATAAGGGCGGGGCGCGAAACGAGCGTGGCGCGGGCGCGGGGGATGGATTTGCTGACCCGCATGGGGCTGCAAGACCGCATCCACTTTCCCACAGCCCATCTGTCGGGCGGGCAAAAGCAGCGCGTGGCGGTGGCGCGGGCGCTGATGAACCGCCCCGAACTGGTTCTGGCCGACGAACCCACAGGCAACCTTGACCGCGCCTCGGCCGGCCAAGTCATGCAATTGATCGCCCAGATCAACAAGGATGAAGGGACAACCTTTCTGATCTCGACCCATGATGAAAAGATAGCCGCCCTATGCGCGCGCCAACTGGTCGTCGTCGATGGGCAGGTCGAGGGGTAAGGCTTACCCCCCCTGCGGCGTGAAGAACGGCCTGAGCAACGCCATAGGATGGCTGCGCAGCGTCAGGCGCATCGAGACATAGTCCTCCACCACCTGCTCGCCCTCGCTCATCGCGCGAAACTGCACGGCGGGTTCCACGATGCCCTCGCCGTCCATATCGGCGGCAAACAGCGGCAGGGGGGCATCGCCTGTCAGCGCGCGCGCCGCCCACAGCGCGTCGCGCCGCGACAGGCCAAGTGGGGCAAAGGCATCGGCTTCCGCCAAGCGGGTGACGGTGGCGGGCGACACCCCTGCCCTGCGCCAGACATCCTCGACCGCGACATAGCCATTGCCCCGCGCGGCAATGATCCACAGCGCCTCGTCCTCGGACAGGCCTTTGATCTGGCGAAAGCCAAGGCGCAGGGCCAAGGTCTTTTCGGTTTTCTCCATCACATTGTCCCAATGGCTGGCATTGATCGACGGCGGCAACACCACAACCCCATGCTCGCGCGCATCGCGCACGATCTGGGCGGGGGCATAAAAGCCCATCGGTTGGGAATTGAGCAGCGCACAGGCAAAGATCCCCGGATGGTGCCGCTTGATCCAGGCCGAGGCATAGACCAGCAGCGCAAAGCTGGCCGCGTGGCTTTCGGGAAAGCCGTAGCTGCCAAAGCCTTCGATCTGGGCAAAACAGCGGGCGGCAAAGTCGGGGTCATAGCCATTGGCGGCCATGCCTTGCAGGAAGCGGTCGTGAAACTCGCTGACCGAGCCATGCTTTTTGAACGTGGCAAGCGAGCGGCGCAGACGGTCGGCTTCGGTCGGGGTGAAGCCTGCACCGATGATGGCGATCTGCATGGCTTGCTCTTGAAACAGCGGCACGCCCAAGGTTTTGCCCAAAACCCGCCCCAAAGCGTCGGACGGAAAGGTGACCACCTCTTGCCCGTTGCGCCGCCGCAGATAGGGATGCACCATGTCGCCCTGAATGGGGCCGGGGCGGATGATGGCCACCTGAATGACCAGATCGTAAAAGGTCCGCGGCCGCATGCGGGGCAAAAAGTTCATCTGCGCGCGGCTTTCCACCTGAAAGACGCCCAAACTGTCGGATTGGCAGAGCATCTCGTAAACCTGCGGGTCTTCGGGCGGCAGGGTGGCAAGGCTATAGGCGGCTTGGTGGTGCTTTTCCAACAGGCCAAAGGCCTTGCGGATGCATGACAGCATGCCCAGTGCCAGAATGTCGACCTTCAAAATCCCCAGACTGTCGATATCATCCTTGTCCCAGCAGATGACGGTGCGGTCCTCCATCGTGGCGTTTTCGATCGGGACCAGTTCGTCCAAGCGGCCCTCGGTGATGATAAACCCGCCGACGTGCTGTGAGAGGTGGCGGGGAAAGCCCTGAATCTCTTCGATCAACTGCAAGGTCAGGTTCAAGCGGCGATCGGTGGGATCCAGACCGATTTCGAGCAGGCGTTGGGTGTTCATGGCCTTTGAGGCGCCAAAGCCCCAAATCTGCGACGACATGGCCGAAAGGGTGTCTTCGCTCAACCCCATGGCACGGCCCACCTCGCGCACAGCCCGCTTGCCACGGTAGTGGATGACCGTGGCGCATAGGCCCGCACGGTGGCGGCCATAGCGGGCATAGATGTGCTGGATCACCTCCTCGCGGCGCTCGTGTTCAAAATCAACGTCAATGTCGGGGGGTTCGTTGCGCGCCTCTGACACAAAGCGCTCAAAGACCATGGTGCCGATTTCGGGGCTGACCGAGGTGACGCCCAAAGCATAGCACACCACCGAATTGGCCGCCGACCCGCGGCCTTGGCACAGAATGCCACGCTCGCGGGCAAAGTGGACGATGTCGTGAACGGTCAGAAAATAGGGCTCGTAGCGCAGCTTGCCGATCAGGGCCAATTCATGCGCCATCTGGGCGCGGGCCTTGTCGGGCGGGCCTGCGGGATAGCGCCAGTGCAACCCCGCCTCGGCCAAGCGGGCCAGACGGCTGGCGGGGGTTTCACCGGCAGCGATTTCTGACGGATATTCATAGCGCAACTCGTCCAGCGAAAAGGTCAGCGTGGCGGCAAGAGCACCTGCCCGTTCCACAGCTGCCTCATAGCCACGAAAAAGCCGCCGCATCTCAGAGCCCGAGCGCAGGCGGTTTTCGCCATGCGGGGCGGCGTCCAGCCCCAAAGCGTCAATCCGCTTGCCCAAGCGAATGGCGGTCAGCACATCGGCCAGCTTGCGCCGCGCACCGTGGTGCATCAGCGGCAAGGCCGAGGCGATGGTGGGAATCTGTAAGTCAGCGGCCAACTGGGTCAGGGCGGCAAAGCGCGTCCGGTCCTGCCCGTCATAGCCCGGCGCCATCAACAGATAACACGCCGCCCCAAAGCGGCGCGTCAGCCTGTGCGCCAACGTCCCCCAAGCACCCGCGCCGCCCGGCACCGGGGGGGCCTGCGTCACCGTGTGCGGATGGATCAGCAGCGCCAGTCCCTCTCCCCAGTCCAGCAGATCTTGGACGGTCAAATGGCACTCCCCCTTAGGGGCCCGCCTGCGCCCAAGGGTCAACAAACGGCACAGCCTGCCCCAAGCGGCGCGGTCTTGCGGCAGGGCGGTGACACTAAAGCCACCCTCCAGCACAATCCGCGCAGCGGGGATCAAGCGCACCTGCGGCCCCCCATCCCGCGCCAGCTCGCGCGCCTTGGTATGGGCGCGCACAATGCCTGCGACCGAATTCATATCGGCAATGGCAATGGCATCAAAGCCCAGTTCAACAGCACGCAGCACATAGTCCTCGGGATGCGAGGCCCCGGTGAGGAAGGTGAAGTTCGACGTGGCGCTAAGTTCGGTGAAGGGCACAACAGAAAACCAGAACATTTAGCGAACACCATACCTCACCCCGCCCTGCCCCGCCAGTGAGTCGTGAACCACCCCCGCGCCCTTTGCCTTTGGATATTTGAGCAAGTATGAAAGACACCCCGCCCCCTTGCCCCTTTCATACGTGCCCAAATATCCCCGCCGGAGGCCGCCCGAGCCGGTTGGCGGCACGCCAGAGGCGAGATAAAACAAACGCGCGGAACGCGCTCTATCTGCTTATTTCTTTTTGGGATAAAACCGCCGCCCCGCCGCGCGCAGGGCCGAGGTTTCCATCGTCGCGGTGTTGGTACCATCTTCGGCCAAGAGCTTTTGCCAGCGCACAAGGCGCGCGGGGTCCAGATCGCCTGCGGCAATAGCGCCTTGCACGGCGCAGCCGGGCTCACCCGCGTGGCGGCAGTTGCGAAACTTGCAGGTCAGCGACAGGGCGGTCAAATCGTCAAAGAACAGGCCGATCCCGTCATAGGCATCGCTGAGCTGCACTTCGCGCATGCCGGGCGTGTCAATCAGCCAGCCGCCACCCGTCATCGCCACCAGATAGCGGCCCGTGGTGGTGTGACGCCCCTTGGCGTCATCGTCGCGCACCTCTTGCACAGCGGCGGCCCCCCCGGTCAGGGCATTGGCGATGGTGGTCTTGCCCACGCCCGACGACCCTAACAGCGCCACGGTTTGGCCCGGGCCGCACCACGGGGCCAATAGGGCCCGCACATCGCCGCGTTTGGCATCCATCAGCACCACCGCAAGGCCCGATTTGAGCGCGCGCGCCTGTGCTACAAAAGCCTGCGGGTCGGCGGCGGTGTCGGCCTTGGTCAGCACCACCACAGGTTCAACCCCCGCGCTGGCGGCCAAGACCAAGAACCGCTCCATCCGGCCTGCATTAAAATCGGCATTGCACGACGAGACGATGAACAGCGCATCCAGATTGGCAACAATCACCTGTCGCGCAACACCGCTGCCTGCAGCCTTGCGGGCCACAAGGCTGCGCCGATCCAGCACGCGCAGCGCCACCCCGTTGCGCGCCTCGATCCAATCGCCCACCGCCACCGTTGACGTGGAGAGGGTCGAGGACGGGATCAAATCCACAGCCCCCTCTGCGCCCAAAGCCTCGATTCGCGCCCGGTGCACGGCGGTGACCCGCTGGGGCAGGGTATCAGGTTCTGTCACTTGGGCGCTAAAATGCGGCCCCCAACCCAAAGCGGCCAATACCCCGGTCAGAGGCTTGCCTTACGGTGGGATGTTTCAACGCACATGAACCATCCTCCGCCAGATGAGGGGTAAGGTGAGAGGTCGACCACGACCCAAGTGGGGCTCGTTACGGCTGCTTCCTTCCGGACCTGACCGGGTTGGCGAGGCACCTGCCCGCGCCAACCTCTCCCGCCACCATATAGGGCAGAAGTTCGCGGGGTGCAAGAATGGGCATGCAGCAATTGCGGCGGGGGGTGCGGCCTGCGGCGGGGATATTTGGGCACATATGAAGGGGGGGGGCGGTTTACAGCAGGCCCGCGCGGCGTGCGCCTGACATCAGGTCGGGGGCGACATGATGGGCCCAGCGGCCGCTGGCTGGCACCACATCGGGCACCTGTACGACCACGCAGCCCGCGCGGTGCGCCGCTTCGGCCCCGGGTTCGCTGTCTTCAAACACAAGGCAGCGCGCTGGGGCGACGCCCAAAAGCCGCGCGGCGAGCAGGTAGGGTTCGGGATCGGGTTTGGCGCGGGACACATCATCCACCGTGACCACGGTGGGAAAGGCCGCCCGCAGGCCCGCCACCTTAATCTTGTGATGCGCTTCTGTCCGGCCCGACGAGGTGACCACCGCGCGGGGAATATGGCCGGGCGCTGCCGCCAAAAGCTCGTGCACGCCAGACTTCAGGGTCAGGCCGCGATCGACACCCGCGCGAAAGCCGCGGTTCCAATGGCCATTGAGCGCGCCAAGATCAATGCCGGGCAGATGCGCGCGGATGATTGCCGCCGAGCTTGCCTGATCAATGCCGATCAACTGGTGCAAGAATTCCGTCTCAACCGCAAAGCCAAGCGCGGCAAAGGCGTCTAATCCCGCCGCCATCGATAGGCTTTCGGTGTCAACCAGCGTGCCATCAAGATCGAACAACACGGCATCATACATCGGCAGGCTCCTTTTCGCTTGATCCCTAGCTTTAGCCCATCACAGGTGCAGGCGAAAGCGGCGGAAGCCCTGCGGGGTCAGGGAAAGCGGGACCAGCATTGCCGGGCTGACGGCCAACAGGTGGGATGCAGCCCGGGGCGAGGTATCAAACACCACCGTGGTGCCCGCCATCGGCGCAAAGTGCCAATTGGGGCGCGCTTGATCCGTGATGGGGCCGGTTTGGGCAATATAGGCCGCCAAGGCATCGCGGCTGTTGATCGGGGGGCCAAGCGGCAGAGCCTTGGTCCGGGCACCAGCAAACCCCCCCGACCCGCTGGCGCGGTAGCTGTTGGTGGCGAGGACAAAGTGTTGATCGCAGGCGACGGCTTGGCCTTGATAGGACAGATCAAGAATACGGCGCGGCGGGTGCGTGGGTTCTCTCGCGCCGCGCGCATCCACCCAAGCGGTGGCGGCAAGATCGACAGCCCAAGTCAGCCCCTCGATCGTGTCAAAGGTGAAACTGGGGAAGTCGGGGTCGAGCAAGGGCCAGTCTTGGGCCCCCGGGGCTATTTGGGTGAATTGGCTGAAAGACCGCTCCAGCCACGCCTTCAGCTCTGCCCCGGTCACCAGCAAAGCGGCAATTGTGTTGGGATGGGGGTAAAGGTCATAGACATGGCGCAGGGTCAGCGGGCCGGGGGGGATGTCGACAAAATTGTCTGGCCCGCCGCGCCCGCCCCCATGAAAGGGGGCCGCCGCAGACAACACGGGCAGATGCGCATAGGGGCCGCCTGCCAAGGCGGCGGAAACTTGGGCCGCTTGGGCGCGGGCCACCAAACGCACAGCGCTGCTTGGGCCGATCATGGCAAAATAGCTGTGCAAAGCGCAGACACTGTGCCCGACTGGGCGGTTGCCCCAAGTCCGCGTCGCCCGATGCGCCGAGGCTGAGGCTTTCACAATCGCTGGCGCATTGGCCGCCACAGCGCGCAGCCGCCCCGCGCCCGAGCGCCGCGCTATGGGCCAAAGCGCGCTTCGTGCGCCCTGCACCTGCCAGCGACCGTCGACGCGGCCCAAGTCAATATCCATCACCCCAAGATGCGATCCATAAAACCCCGGCATCACCGCAGGCTTGCCCGACAATTCCCCCGACCCTGCACCGGGCATCGGAAAGGTCTGATGCGTGTGGCCCATGACCAGAGCATCAATCCCCGCAATCTGGGCAAGGGCGGCGCTGGCATTCTCCACCCATTCGGTAGGAATGCCGCTGCCTATGCCCGAGTGCGACAGCGCGATCACCACATCGGCGCCTTGGGCGCGCAGCCTTGGCACATGGGCCATGGCCGCCTCCAGAATATCGCGGCCCTGCACGCAGGTGCCAAGCTTTGCCCGCTCCCAGATCACAGATTGGGGCGGGGCAAACCCCACAAGCCCCACCCGCAGCGGGTGCACCTGCCCTGTCGCATCGGCCAGAAGGCGATGGATGATCACACTGGGCGGCACCAGTGCGGCATCTTGCAACGGGTGAGGGCCAAGGCGCCGCATCAGATTGGCCGATATGGCAGGAAATTGAGCGCGAGAGAGAGCCTGTCTTAAAAACTCCAAACCCTGCGAGAATTCATGGTTGCCCAGATTGACCACATCATAGCGCAACAGGTTCATCGCCGCGATCATCGGGTGCATAGCTTCAGACGCGGCGCGGGTCTGCAAAGCCTCGACATCGCCCAGAGGGCTGCCTTGCAAAAAGTCGCCATTGTCAACCAAGATGCAACAGCCGACCTCGGCGCGGGCTTTGGCGATCAGGCTGGCCGTGCGCGACAGGCCCACAGCCGGACTTGCGCGGTTTTTGAGGTAATCCCAAGACCGCAGATGGGCGTGCAGGTCAGAGGTCGCCAAAATGCGCAACCGCGCGCGATCAGGGCCTGCGCTGCGCGGCGACGGCGCAAGATCGGCTGTGGGGGCGGGGGGATTGATTTCCAAGGTGTTTTTAAACTTTTGATTAATTTTTACTCTTTTGGATATGTGCCTCGCTCTGCACAGATTTCAAGGACAATTTGCCACGGCCCCGCCCACATGGCATCAAGGCCCAAAACGGGGGGTCGTGATGCGGCGGGCAGAGACAGTGACATTCGGCGGATCGGGGTTGGATCGGGCGGGGGCCTTGCGTGAGGATGCGCAGGCGCAGGCAGAGATGTGGGATCGCGGGCAGGTTCTGGCGCTGTGGAAAGGGCGGCCATTGTTGCAGGCTGGGCAATCCATCGCGTGGCTGCCAAGCGCTGCCCCCTTGGCTGGAGCGCGCGAGACGGCGATTTTTCTGGGGATGTCTGAAGACATGCCGGTTTTCGCCCAGAATGTCTCGGCTTGGGTGCCCGATCAGGCCATCGTCCCCGCGACAGGATTCTTTGACGCGCAAGTGCAAACCCATCCCGATTTGCCCGCCGACCACGGATTTCATGAACTGCGCGCTGTCATGGCGCATCTGTCGCCGCGCGATGCAGAGCTTTGTGCCACCGCCCGCGCGGTGATGGAATGGCACCGCAGCCACGGCTTTTGCGCCACCTGCGGGGCCAAGTCAGACATGACACATGCGGGCTGGCAACGGCTGTGTCCGGCCTGCGGCACGTCACATTTCCCGCGCACCGACCCTGTGGTGATCATGCTGATCACCCACGGCAACCGGTTGCTGCTGGGGCGTGGGCCGACATGGCCCGAGGGGATGTATTCGCTGCTGGCCGGCTTCATCGAACCGGGCGAGACGATCGAGGCTGCGGTGCGCCGCGAAGTCTTCGAAGAATCAGGGATTCGCGTGGGCGAGGTGGGCTATGTGGCCAGCCAACCTTGGCCCTTTCCCGCATCCCTGATGCTGGGTTGCCGCGGAGAGGCGATCAGCGAAGAGATCACCCTTGACCCCAACGAGCTGCAAGACGCCCGCTGGGTGACGCGCGAAGAGCTGGTGTCAGCCTTTGCGGGCACCCATCCTTTGATAAAGCCGTCCCGCAAAGGGGCCATTGCGCAGTTTATCATGCAGCACTGGCTGGCCGATACTTTGGACTAAACGCGGACCCGCCGCGTTAGCCTCGGCGGCGGTCGGCGGGATAGACGCCCAAAATCTGCAAATGGCTGGTGAAATAGCCCAGTTCTTCCAAGGCTAAGGCGACATTGGGGTCTTCGGGGTGGCCTTCGATATCGGCGTAAAACTCTGTCGCTGTGAAGGTGCCGCCGATCATATAGCTTTCCAGCTTGGTCATGTTCACACCATTGGTGGCAAAGCCACCCATCGCTTTGTAAAGCGCTGCCGGAATGTTGCGCACGCGAAACACAAAGGTCGTGATCATATCGGCTGCGCGGCGGGTATGGTCGGCTTGGCGCGACATGACCAAAAAGCGGGTGGTGTTGTTGGATTGATCTTCGATCTGACGGGCCAGACAGTCCAGCCCGTAAATCTCGCCCGCCAATTCTGACGCGAAAGCCGCTTCTGCCTTATCGCCCAAGCCCGCAACTTCGCGGGCGGCGGCGGCATTGTCATGCCACGCCAAAGTCGCAAGATTGTGGTCGCGGATAAACCCCCGCGCTTGACCGTGCAAAATGGGCATACAGCGCACCCGCTTTACATCGGCCAATGTCGCCCCTTTGACGGCCAGCAGGTTGATATGCACCCGCACAAAGGCCTCATCAATGATATGCAACCCGCTTTGCGGCAAAAGCGCATGGACATCCGCCACCCGCCCATAGGTGGAATTTTCGACCGCCAGCATCCCCAAGTCAGACGCGCCTTGGCGCACTTGGTCGATCATCTCTTCAAAAGTGGCGCAGGGGACAGCCTCCATCGAGGGGCGCGACTGGCGGCAAGCCTGATGCGAATAGGCCCCCAACTCTCCTTGAAAGGCAATTCGGCCTGCCATCTGCGTATCTCCGAAAAAAACGCGCCCTTT
>JBAXLX010000059.1:0-14124 GCA_037134595.1 Pseudomonadota bacterium | reverse complement strand
TGTCTATACTGGCGTTACTGGTTCTACGGGCGCATCCTGTGCTACTGGCGTTACCGGTCTTACCGGTGTTACCGTCGATACTGGCGCTACCGGTGCTACGGGCGCTACTGGTTCTACGGGTGCTACCGGTGCTACCGGCGATACTGGTGCTACGGGCGATACTGGTGCTACCGGCGATACCGGTGCTACCGGCGATACTGGTGCGACGGGCGATACTGGTGCGACCGGCAACACTGGTGCGACGGGCGATACTGGTGCGACGGGCGATACTGGTGCGACGGGCGATACTGGTGCGACCGGCAACACTGGTGCGACTGGCAACACTGGCGCGACTGGCAACACTGGCGCGACCGGTGCGACGGGCGCTACCGGTAACACCGGTAGGACTGGCGACACGGGCGCGACGGGCGCTACTGGCGCTTAAGGCGTCTGGACAAGGATGCGGTAAGTCAGGTCTGACAGCGGTTCTGTCAAACGCACCTGGCATCGTGTTTCTTGGTTAAACTGGTCCCACATCACTGTGGTGGTGATGTGGGACCAACCTCCTGATATGTGTGCACCAAACTGCAGCTGCGTGTAGTTATACCAAGGGCTCGATAAATCTTGTGATCTGGGCTTGCGACCTAAAAACCGATACGGATCCATTGAGTTCAAGATCAAAAACGCGCGGGAACCTAATGGCTTGGCTTAGGCTGCACTTGCATATCGGTGCGATTTTTGCAGTCAGCGAAAAGCTAAGAATATAGCAAGGAAAAAGCGCGTGGGCTATAAAGGAAAGCGTTACAGACTTGCGTCAAGTGTTGCACTGATGTCGGTCCTTCTGGTTACGCAAGCGCAGGCGCAAGACCCGCGCGGCATATTCGACGAAGTGCTTTCGCAATCTCGAGATGTATTCGGCCAATTTATCGTTGGAGCGCGAAGCGTATTTGACATTTTAACGAATGCACCCGACGCCACACTGCCGCCGCGCGGTCAGCAATCTGCCGCGGGAGTTGCGCGGCTTATGGGACGTCTGTCGCTGAATGGAACCGCTCTGGAGATCGGGAAAAGCTGGGTTTCGGACCTGAACATCCAGTCCTCGACGCGCGGCAATACGGTTTTTGGAAACGAACTGAACCTCATCTTTGGTCGCGACGCCAAGCAGATGGCGGTCGAGCACAAAACGGGCGCGACCTTTGAAAGCCGACAATCGGCTTGGGTGGTTCAACTCCGCGCTGTCGATCGCGCCAAAACGGTGACCACGAACCGTGACGTGGGCGGCACGCTTCTGGGGTTCAAGCTAGACTTCAGCTTAACGGGCCGATGCTTTCTACCCGGTTCTCCCCCGGACGGCTATTGCACCTACACACCCGGCATGGCGACCGTACCGGCTGGCGTAAATCCCGATACTTTGGTGCCAAACGTCTTTCAGTTTGAGACCCAATTTGGCGAGGAAATTCCACAGGCGGTGCACGACTCCCTCAAAGCCGACGGGTTCCAGCGTGGCGAGGATGTGCCCGGTGCAGCCCTTGTGGGCATCCATTTGGACATGCAGAACTCGGGGTTCGAGATCGCACAAGATCCTGCGACGAGTGCGGCCAACCGATCCACGGACACCCAACGCCGTCAGGTCTTGTCGATCGCTAAGATCGACCAGACCATTTCAAGCAACAGCCGCGAAGCTGCCGCTGCGCGTACAACGCGGGCCTTCGTGGCGCTTGATCACGATGAATGGACAACCGACGCCTTCCTGATGCAGTTTCTGGCACCCTTCCTGCCTGCAGCAACGTCACACGTCGCGCAGACTGATGGTGGGCCTAACACCGCAATTAGCAACAACCTGTTCATCGCGCTGAACAATGCCCGCGAACCGGCCAACAGCTTTACAATCTTTCAGACCGGGCGCGCGCAAGTCACACACGGCAGCGCCCCTGCGCGTTCAGCCGCAGAAACGCCTGTGGCGAACTATTTCGGCATGTGGATGGGTTTATCTCCGGTACGCTCGCGGACCGTCACGACGGTGGAGCAATATATACCGGTGGGCGAACGGGTTAGTCTGTCGGACCCGATCTTCCGTCAGGGTGGCGGCGATATTCCTTTCAGTGATATTATCGCTGCGCAGTTCTATTTGCACGACAGC
Organism: Pseudomonadota bacterium; assembly: GCA_037134595.1. Lineage (GTDB taxonomy): Bacteria > Pseudomonadota > Alphaproteobacteria > Rhodobacterales > Rhodobacteraceae > Stagnihabitans. The sequence continues at coordinate 12,005 of JBAXLX010000059.1, read as the reverse complement.
GTCGACCAGAGCATATCTCAAGTGAACTTCCTGAACATCGACGATATTTTTGTTCAGGTTGGACTTGATGTCACAACTCAGCAAGCGATCCGCAGGATGAAGACAACCGACACATCGCAATTCCGTCTGGTGCCGCATCTGGCGATAGACGGAAACCGGACCGGCGGCGAGCGTGTGCTGAGTTATTATGCCGGAACGATCTTTGGCGATGAACCGAATGCCTATGTCGGCGCTGACTTAATCTTGCAGACTCAAAATGGCTGGAATGCGTTTGCGCGGTTGAACCTGTATTCTGCACCTGATCAGGATTACTTTTCACAAGCTCAGGTCCGAGTTAGTCGAACGCTTGCCTTAGGATCGGGTAAGCAGTTCACCTACGGCATAGGTGCCTTTGCCGGACTCAACGATTTGAATCATAAATATGCTCTCACCCCAATTGACAACGCCAATCGTGCAGATTTGGACCTGCGGCTGCGGGATGGAGCGGTTGATTACACGTTGCGGCAGAGATTCACCGAGGTGACTGCGGGGGATTGGACGAAAAGCACCACGCTGGGAATGTCGTTTGCCAAAGACCATGATTTCTTTGTGTCAGCGCAGGTCACACCGCTGACGACGGAACAAGAGTCAATACAGGCTGCTGCCGAAATGAACTGGCGCCTGGGTCTTATGCCGAACCGTGAGCAGTTGCTGCAAGTACAACTGGCAAGGATCTCTTATGATTTGGGCCAAGCTCCAACAGGTGCAAATTGGCACGATAGCGAAACCACCTTCAGTATGAGCCTGAAGGCCCGGTTCTGAACACCCAAAAACGGTAATACCTCGCAAAGGAAAATACTGATGTTACTACCTCGTAGCCTCCTTGTCGTCGCCATGATTTTTGCCGGTGGCTTGGCAAATGCAGAGCCAACTGTTGGAGTTGGAATAAGTTTTATAGGACTAAGTACTGCTGAGACCGGTCGTGGCGTGTACACCACCCAGGCGTTAAGCATTTCAGTCGCAGTCGGCCCGGGAGACGTCACAGCGGGGGCCTGGACCAACGGAACAAGCGTGGCAACGGCCGTTGGAACTGGCAGTTCATTCCTCTTGGGTCCGCAGACCGGCAGCGACTTTGAAACAATCGTCTGTATTCCAGTTGCATGCCCGCCCCCCGAGTAAAATTGACTCTGGGCCCGGTGCACACTAAATCAGTGCGCAGGGTGTTGGATTAAGAACGACCCAACGTGTTTGAGTGGCTTTGCAATGCACTTGATGCGGAGCGCGCAGCGCAGCCTGTGGAAAGACGTACCGAAAAGCTTGGCGAGCCGTTGTCATCGACGTGTTTCAGTTTGCCGCGCACGATCTCTAAAGCTCATAAAAACTCCTGTAAGGTTTGCCATGTCCACTCCGACTCTCTGCCTGAATATGATCGTAAAAAACGAAGAATCGATCATTCGCTCGACGCTGTCGCATTTGCTATCAAAGGTAAAAATTGACACGTGGGTTATTCATGACACTGGGTCGGAAGACAGCACGGTGAGTATCATCGAAGAGTTTTTCGCATCCTGTGGCATCGCAGGTAAGTTGATTCACCGGGATTGGGAAAACTTTGGCGCAAATCGACAATACGCTTTGAAAGACGCACAAGGTTTAACAGATTATGTATTGTTTTGGGACGCCGACTGCAAGTCAGAGGGCGATTTCCCGACGATTGACGGCAAAGCTGACTCTTATATGGTCAACGCATTGCGGACGGTCATCTACACCACAAAGGCCATCGTCAGAAACAACGGCGATTTCAAGTGGCGCGGCGTTGTGCATGAAGGTCTCTACTTCTATGGCAAAAAGCCAGAGGTTTCCCTGCCCCTTGGAGGCGATTTTACAATATTGGACTTAAGTGTGGGTGCCAGATCGCGTGATCCGGAAACCTACGAGAAGGATGCCGAGCAGCTCGTCCACGCGATCAACAATATCTCTGATGAAGACCGAGATTTGTTGCCGCGTTACACGTTTTATGCCGCAAATTCGTGGCGTGACGCAAAAATTCCGCGCGAAGCGGCTGCATGGTATCTAAAACGCACGAAGCTTGCAGGCTGGCGAGATGAAATATTTTCGTCTTGGCTTGGCCTGGGAATTGAGTTGCAGAAGATGGGCGATGAACTTGGCGCATTAAATGCGTGGCTGAAAGGACACGAGGTCAGTCCAGACCGGGCCGAGTGTCTATATCACGCAGCGAGATACCAACGCGCCGCCGGTAAGCCCCACACCGCCCTGATGTTTGCGACCGAGGCATCAAAAATCACCCTTCCACCGTCATCGCGACTGTTTGTCTGGAAGGATGTATACGATTATTGGGTAGCTTATGAGATTGCAATGGCATCAAAAGCCATTGGACAAACGCGCACAGAGATTTTTGAAGCCGCAGTCCTTCGGTTGAAAAGCCCTACGACACCGCCTAGTCTTTTGAAGCATGTTCAAACTCCCTAGGTGGTTATTCAAAGATCGCCAGAGGATGCAAGAGTATTGCAGCGCAAAGCGGGTAGGGTGACTGGCAAACCTAGCCGGTTGAGCCTAGGTCCGGTTTAACTGAGCCTTGAACGCATGGGTCAGATTTTTGCCGCTTATTTCTGAGAAGTTTATGCAAATTCTGCGAGAATATTGATATAGGTCATCACGCCAAGGCTGTGCGGAGATAAACTGTCTGTAACGCAATCAGCTGCAAAACCGAAGAATTGCGTTGGGCGTTATGTGTGGCAAATCGTCACCAGAACAGGAGTTGTTATGTGGAAGTATTATTTACTTGTTCCCTGCGCTGTCTTCTTGGCAGGATGTGAGGACTTAAGCCAGCAACAATTGGTGGGCACCACCGGCGGGGCGGCGATTGGTGCGGTTGTAACGCCACACAATCCCCTGCAGGGTGCGTTGATTGGTGGCGCCATTGGATTGGTTGCCGGAACTTACATGGGTCGAGATAAAGACGGCCGCTGCGTTTATCAACGCGCCGATGGCAGTCGTTATTTGGCAGCTTGCCCATAACATGGCGGAATCCGTTTAAAAGGGCAGGGGTGCGGCCGTCACGTGATCGACCTGCTCGGTCACGCTGTGATAAAACACAGACCGCGCCCCTGCCGATTTAGAGGAAAGCTGGAAGATCAAACCGCCTTAATTGATCCGTTTGAAACACTGTGAGTGTCTGCCAGACCCTGCAGGGGTGCAGATATAGCTGCCTTGCCCAAAAGCGCTTGCAAGGATGATTTGCGGCGCTGGCTTTGCATGTGTGTCCCTCGGCGCATTGGCAAACCAATCATATTTGAATATCTTGGGTGGTGGTGTGATCGTGGATCCGGTTGTGTCTGCCACGCTCACCGGCGCGCCTGAAAGGGATAGGCCCATGAGGGCTACCAGTGCATATGAAAACCTCATGTCCGCTCTCCCGATCCGCATTGGATCAAGGCAAGTAGCACGGCTGAAGATCGCGCCGTCAAGACAATTCATGCAGTCCTATCAGACCGAGATCTGATGGGATTGGAGCCGTCGGTGAAGACGACGTGATGGCCCCGGCGGCGGTCTGTCGCCGGGGCCCTCGTCTAGTTCTTTGGGTGTGTCAGGCGGCCATTGACGCGCCAGTCTGGTTTTCCAAAGCCGTCGGGCCAATTGTAGACCTCTGAGAAGTTGAAATAGACAATGCCGACGAGATTGGGGAAGGCGCGTGTCGTTTGCCGCACAGCTTGCTCCCAAGTGCTGATATATCCTTCGTCCCCACTAAATCCCAGCTCGGCCACGACAATTGGCTTGCCAAAGGTTTTGGCCCGATTGTATTTCGGCGCGAAAACCTCGGCAAAGGTGCGGTCGTGGTGGAACTTGGCACGGTCCCAAGCTTGCAGTCCAAAGACGCTTAATCCCACCAGATCCACATAGGCATCACCGGGATAATAAGATTGCATTGTTTCGCTGCCGATGGGTGACCACATGTAACGCACCAAAGGCGCGGATTCACGGCACAGATCGATCACATGGCGATAATCGCGGATGTAGTCTTGGGGGGCCCAATCCGCCCAGATGAACCGACTGGTTTTTGAATCCATCTCGTGTCCCCAGCGAAGGGTGACGGGGCTTTTCATATGGCCCAGAACGGTGCAAATCGTGGTGACGTTGCTGTCATAGCGCCCGTCGTCTATGCCTTGGCGTAAAGCTGCGGCGGTGTTGCGTTCACTTGTGTTCCATGTCCACGGCTCTAAAGTGACAAGAAGTGCCCGATGCCGGGCGAAGGCGTAATCGTCGGCATCGGTGAGCGAGGAGAGAGCGACATCTTCCCAGGGTAAAAAAACATGCTCGATCGTCAGACTGCTTGCTGCACCAAAGTCGCCAAAGGGGTCGTAGGCACCAAAGGGCAGTGGTCCCGGGGGGACCGAAACAGGCGAGGACACCAGTGCCGCGCTTGCGGCGGCACCCAGAAAAGCTGCCAGAGTCACCGCTTTGCCAAGGGTTTTACGGGTTAGCATTGGAAATTTCCTTCTTTTGTTGGGCCAAATCGGTGGAATTGTCTTTCCAGACTGGGGTGATAAACCGCACGCGCATGGCACCTTGGTCCATGCCGCGCCCTGCGCCGGACACGACATATTCCGCGCGCGTCACCGCAAAGGGGGCCCCGTAGGTCAGCGCTTGCGCCCCCTCAGGGCTGCGCAGGGTAAAGGCCAGCACCAAAAGGGTGCACAAGATTCCGACGGTGCCAAATTGCAAACCCACGGTGCGTTTGATCCAGACAGCGCTGGCATTTTCGCGCAATTGTGCGACCACGGCGATCACCACGATCGCGGCATAGAGGACGCCGTTAAAGCCAGACAAAAGGTAAAATCCAGCGGCATGTTGAGCCTGAAAAAGCACAATCGGAACGGTGCAGCCCAGCATTAACACCGCATAGACGAGGATCACTTTGTTGGGCAAAGATGCCACCTTCGCCGACCCTTTTGGGGTGATGCGAAACTCCACAAAACCGCCCGTCAGCCTGTCACGCACAGCCATGATGCAGGCCCATGCCACCCATGGCCATTGCAACAGCAAAAACAACGCCTTTTCCCAACTGATTACACGGGCATTCGTGGGGCGACCCAAACCGTCGCGGCTTATCATGGTTGCAAACAGCAAAATTGTGGCAAGTGTTGGGATCGAATGTGCCAGAAAGGCCTGATAGGTCACGTCTGCGAAGGGCGTGTCAAACGCCAGCGCGGCTATTGGCAAAGCGTAGATCAGCACCGCCGTCAGCGCGATCATCGGGTACAAAGCCTGACAGAATAAAAACTGAAACCGCAGCCGCCAGGGCAGACGCTCTAAATAACGCGGTGTATAGTGCAAGAGCAGCGCCATAAGAGTGCGTGACCATTGGAACTCTTGGGTGATCATGTCGGCGAGCGTGTCAGGCCCCTCGCCATAAGCAATGGCATCCATCGCATGAACCCCCCGCCATCCGCCGGCATTCAAGATCATGCAGGTAGAGTGATCTTCCGCCAATTCCGGACCCAAACCACCCACCTCGCGCAGCGCAGCGGTGCGCAGAATATAATGCGAACCTATCATGAGTGAACCTAGTCGAACGTTTCTTTGCCGCGATCACCGCAAGGCGCATCCGCACAGGCAGTTACACCAGCGTCGATAATCTTGAAGCCGCCATCTACGACTACCTCGGCCAGCACAACGCCAAGCCCAAGCCGTTCCACCGGACAAGGAGCGCCGATGACATCCTCATCCGAGAACGACGCGCGTTGGACAAACTCGATGAAATCAGAAAAAACCGGGAGCAAGCGTCACACTCATAACACTACCGCTGCCTAGAGATCTGGTTCGCGTAAAGCGAGCCGCGCTTCCAGAGCAAAGCGGACCAAAGCTAGGCCAAGCATGCAGGCTGCAAGTGCAAAAAGCAAAACCGCACCATAGGGTTTGTCGGCAGAGAAGAATTCCAAAACAAATAAATCAACCAGCAAAAACACTGTCAGGACGGCTGCGACCAGACCGTTATAAATCCCGCTCCGCAGAAGACTGGCGCGCGCCGAAAAATTTTGTGTCACAGAGTCAGGCGGCACGCCCTCGCGCTTGAGTTGTCGGAAGACGTCATTCAATTGATTAAGACGTGTGTTCATGAGGTCAACGACGGAATTGGTCGCGAACAGGAAAAAAGCTGCCCCCGCGCATTGGCCAAATATTGTTGTCAAACGATCCGTATTTGGGACAAGGTCAAGCATTGTTCGCCTTTCAGGGCACGGGGATTTAAGTAACTCTATGCCGAGACCTGACTTATGCCAAGCAGCGTTGGGCGGGTTGGGCTGACCCCAAGATTGCGCGGCTATCCCTTTTCAACCCCCGCGCGACACGACCGCGCCTAGCGCTCAGCGGTTAGGCTTGCGAAGTGTCACCGCCGTGCCCGCCGCCCTCGGCGTGATTTGACATCAGTCCAGTCTTCCAATCTGCACAATCGTTCCAGCCACCTATGACGCTGGGGTTATTTGTAAAATATAGCCATTGCAGTGTGGTAAGCGGTGCCCAGAGCCGGAATCGAACCAGCAACAGGCGGATTTTCAATGCTTTTTGGATCGATTTAACCCGGCGGGATCATTGACTGATCTGCGCCGAAAACACAGGTGCGGCAAAGATGTGGTTGAGCGTTATCAATGAGTTACGCCTAGTGCGCCATGGGAAATCTATGAATTTTCACTGCCCCGACTGTGTTGCCACACAAAGCTCATTCCCCCGCTTGTAGGTGGCTTACCACATCTTGCCTGCTGTGCAGAATGCGGATCACCTCTCGTCGATCCATCTGGTCCTTGACGTAAATGATGTGCGATCCTGTGGTGTATTTCAGATAAACCGGCCTGATGTCGACCAAACGCCCCGTCTTCCGGCCTGCCGCCAAGGCATGACAGGCATCGCGGATTTCATCTGTATAGCGGTCAGCTTGATTTGGACCCCAGATTTCTGCGCTATATAGTCCCAGATGGCTTCGATGTCGGCTACGGCCAGTGGCGTAAAGGCGAGGGCCTTCATTTACCAGAAAGGCCGGAGCGTTTGCGGGCTTTGAAGGCGTCAAAGTCAAAGGGCTGTGCTGCGCCAGACTGTTCGCCTGCGATCAGGGCCTTTTGCAGAGCTTTCACCTTGGCCTGTGTTCCTCGAACAACCTTAAGCCCGCCCGCATCACATCACTGGCAGAGCCGTAACGCCCAGTCTGAACCTGAAAGTCGATGAAAGTGGTGAAGTGATCCCCTAGGGAAACAGATGTGTTGCTGCTCATTGTTTCGGCCTCCTCGGGCGCTCAAAGCTATACCAATAATTGTTACTTTGGATGGTTTTGTAAGTCTTGAAGGTCGCAAATTTCACAAACTCGATGCAATCGGTAAGTGCCATCACGCTGCTTTGGGACTCTTCCGTAACCGCAGCGCCATGGCCGCATCCAACTCCCCAGCCTCCACGGCTTGCATCAGAGTTTTGCTGTCCACGGGCAGGTCAGCCAGCTTGGCGGCTTCCACGGCGGTCTTGCCCGGCTGAAGTTGCAGGGGCACCGCGCCATAGCGGATGCCGAACTGCACAGCGTCGCTATCCCCATCGCCGTATTCCGTTTCCTTGGGACGATGCTAGTCATCGTTTGCCTCACACCCGTTCTCTAAAAGTGTGTGGTCAGCAGAGGATTATTCCTACCTAAATTATTGGCGAAAATAGAAAATATTTGGCGCTGGTGGCTTGGGATGAAAAGGGCGGCGGGTGTTGGCGACGTTGACGCCGCTTTTAAATCGTCACCCAACCAAGGCATAGACGATGAGCGACGGGCTTGATGCGATGCGTGTCATCTGTCCTGAGGCCTGCGCGGTGGCGTGGTTTTGTCCAGCGTCCAAGCCTGTTCGACCACTTGCGCCAAGAGATCGGGTGGGCCGCACAAAAAGGTCATGTGCCCTTCGCTCGGCTCTTCGCTCCAGGTCAAGGTATGCGCCAAACCCGCCGCTTCTGCCAGCACAGCGCAGGCGGCCACATCCCAGATATGTTCGCCAAATCCCAGATATAGATCGCTTTCCCCCATGATCACCGCAGCCAGGCTGATCACGGCGGAACCGGAGCGTTTGTCTGCCAACTTCAGATCACGACGCACGATGTCGCTAACTGCATGGTCAAGGTCGACCGGCATCCATGTCGAGACACCGGTATGGCACATTGACGGTTCGGTCGTGTGGCGCAAACGGTTAAAGGGCTTGCCGTTCACCAAGAGGGGGCTGCCCGTTTCGGTTGACACGATAAGATCGGCCGAAGGCACCGCAATCGCTGCAGCGCGGTGATCGGGTCCGATCATGGCAATCGACACAGCCCAGTCCCGCCCGCCCAAGACAAAATTATGCGTGCCGTCAATCGGGTCCACAATCCAGACAAAGCCGCTGCTGCCAGATTTGCGCAGCCCTTCCTCTCCGAACAATCCGTCTTGCGGAAAAGCGCGTTCCACGCGGGATGCCACGAGCGCCTCCACCTCGCGGTCGGCATTGGTTACGAAATCAAGCCTGCCCTTCATATCCACAGACAGCTCCTGAGCTAACCTTTGCCGCGACAGCGCCAGTTGGGCAGTTTCCTGCGTGATGGCGGTCAAAACCTGCATTCGCGCGCTTTGGGTCATCGGGTGTTCCTGTGCGTTGACGTATCGTCTGGTCATGCACCTACCCTGATTGCGTCACGAAATCATGTCGCACACCTTCTGTCACCAAATTTCCACGGAACAGAATCATTTTCATCAATCGCCTGTCATGCCGGTGGCGCAACTTGGCCGAACGACGATCTCTTTAGCCCTACGATCTCTTTAGCCCCATCAGGAGGACGACATGACGCTTCGCTCTTTGCTGCTTGCTGCATCGGTGATCTGTGCCGCCAATGCACCCGCATTTGCCTTTGATCCGGTCGGCGCGCCCGATTTCAACATCACCACGACGATTGACCTTAAAGCCCTGACCACTGCCGATTTCTACGATGTTCTGACGCCCTTGGCGACGCAGGATGGCACGGTGGTGTTTTACGACTTTGGCGAATCGGAAAAGGATCTGTTTGCCGAGATCATCCGCCGGTTTGAGGCGAAGTACCCCGGCGTGATGATCGACTATCATCAGGTCGATGGCGAACAGGCTGTACAACAGTTGATCGCGGCCAAGCAGGCTGGACAGCCCGCGCCGGTTGACCTGTTTTGGATGCCCAATGGTCAAGTCCGTGTGGCCAACGAAGCGGGTGTCATTGCCAACCTGCCGCTCAACACCATGTTACCTTCGGCCCCCGACCTGAACCAGAATGCCGCCACCGTATCGCGCGGCTATGTTCATAACGGTGTTGTGGCGCCGTTCCACCGCAACCAGACCGCTATCGCTTTTGACACCCGCGTCGTGGCCGAAGGCACCGAGCCCAAAAGCTTCCCGGAGCTTTTGGCCTATGCCAAGGCCAACCCGATGAAGGTTGCCTTGACCGATCCGACCAAGGGTGGTTCGGGTTCGGGCTTTCTTGAAACCGCGATCCTGGCCATGGCGACCAAGGAGTGTCAGGAGCGCCTATATGATTACACGCTGACGGAAGACGAGGCCAAAGCTTGGGCCGCTGGCCCCTGCCTTGACCCGGTTTTGGCCTATTTCAAGGAATTGAAGCCGGTTGTCGAATTCACGAACGGCAACTCGGACACGCTTAATCTGTTCACAAATGGCGAAATCAACGTTGGCACTGTTTGGGAAGACATGGTTTTCGATTTCATTGGCCGCGGGCTGATCCCGCCGACAGTGAAGGCACGTCTGATGACAGAAGGCGAAGTGGGTGACGGCGACGGCGCTATGATCCCTTCGGGTGCTGTGCACTTGGCTGGCGCACTGTTGTTCATGGATTACCTGATGTCGGACGAAATCCAGCTTTACAAGCTTAGCGTGAACGGCTCGCGCTCAGCCCGCACCAAGCTTGACATCGCCAAGGCGCTTGGCCCGGATGTTGTCGCCCGACTGGTCCCGCAGGATCAGTATGACACCCTCGCGCGTCCCCGGATCGTCGGCACTGTCACCAATGCTGCCGCCGCCCGGTTCGTGACCGAAATCCTGCAAGCCAAGTAAACTCTCAGAACCCGAAGGCTGCGCGCTCTTTGCGGCGCGCAGTCTGATCTTCGTGGCAGTCTGATCTTCTTGGCAGCCTGATCTTCGTAAAGGGGTAAGCGGTGGCTGATGTCCAGATCATAGGTTTGCGTAAGACCTTTGGCCCGACCGTGGCCGTGGACGACTTTTCCTTGACCGTGGCCGAGGGAGAGTTTGTGGCGCTTCTGGGGCCTTCGGGCTGCGGTAAGACCACGGTTATGCGCATGATCGCCGGCATCACGGACCCAGATCAAGGTCAGATTACCCTTTCGGGGCAGCGGATTGACGCGCTGATGCCCGAACGCCGCCATGTAGGCTTGGTTTTTCAATCCTACGCTTTGTTTCCGCATATGTCTGTTGCGCGCAATGTTGCCTTTGGGCTGAAGATGCGGCGCCAGACGGCAGGGCAAATCGCGGTCAAGGTGGCGGAAACCTTGGCGCTTGTTGATATGTCCAGCTATGCTGAGCGACTGCCGCGCGAATTGTCGGGGGGCCAGCAGCAACGTGTGGCACTGGCCCGCGCCATCGCGATCGAGCCGCGCCTTTTGTTGCTGGACGAACCCCTGTCAAACCTGGATGCCAAGTTGCGCGAACAGTTGCGCGACGACCTCAAGGCGCTGCAACGTCGCCTTGGCATTACCACGATCCATGTGACCCATGACCAATCCGAAGCGATGGCTCTGGCCGATCGGGTCGTGGTGATGAATGCCGGGGCCATTGTGGAAGTTGGCACCCCCCGCGATCTCTACCAAACCCCAAAAACCCGCTTCACTGCGCAGTTTCTTGGGCATACCAACATCATACCGACCCGCGTGCAATTTGGCCGCATGATCACCCCTTGGGGTCAGCTGTTGGGCGCGGCACCTTTGGGGGCGGGGGCCGTGCAACTGTCTGTCCGCCCCGAAGATCTGGGACTGGCAGCCTGTGATCAGGGTGCGGGTCACGTGACGGAAGTTACTTTCCTTGGGGCCGAGGTTGAGCACCGTATTGCCATCGCGGGCTTTATGCTGCGGAGCCGGTCAAGTGGCCGGGATGCGGCCGTTCATCCTGTGGGCACCAAGGTTGACTTAAGCTTTCCGGCCGACCTGCACCATTTGTCGCAAGAGCCTGCCCTATGACCATCACACGCACCACGCTTTGGCTGCTGCTGCTGCCCGGCGTGGGCTATCTTGTGGTGTTTTTTGGCCTGCCGTTGGTATTGGCACTGTTGACCAGTCTTGGCATGGGCACGATTGGCACGAATGAGGGCTTTACGCTGCGCCATTATGCCGACCTGTTTTCAGACAGCGTTTACCGGGACGGCATCCAGTATTCCGTGTATATTTCGGTCGCGCCGACTTTGGCCAGTTTGGCGGTTGCCCTTCCTCTGGCGGTGGTCCTTCAGGCAACATTCCCCGGCAAGAAGCTGTTCTTGACGCTTTACAAAGTGCCGCTCGTGGTGCCGGGCATCGTGGCTGCGTTTATTGTGATGATCTTGTTTGACCGCGGCGGCGAGATGTCGCGGATTTTGAAACCGGTTGGTCTGAGTTTGCCCAAACTGGTGCGGGATGAGTGGTCACTTGGGGTGATCATCGCGCTGGCTTGGAAATCGATCCCCTTTATGACGCTGATCATCGGCGGTGCGCTGGCCTCGATCCCTGCCGATCTGGCCGCTGCCGCCCGCAGCCTTGGTGCCAACCGCCAAGTGGTGTTTTGGCAAATCGAACTTCCCATGGCCCTGCCGGGCATCACGGCAGCCGTGCTCTTGGTCTTTGTGGGATCGACAGGGGCATTTGCCGTGCCGTCTTTGCTGGGGCCGATCTATCCCAAACCGCTATCGGTCTGGATGTATGAGGCAGCCTACCAACAAAATGACTGGGGTTTAGCCACCGCCATGGGCATTGTCATGTCAGCCATCGCCTGTGCGGTATT
>JBAXLX010000058.1:0-14279 GCA_037134595.1 Pseudomonadota bacterium | reverse complement strand
CAAGGGCCTGGCCGCCGCCAAATCAGCCAGCCAGCGCCATTGGTCGGGCAGAAAGTTCACATCAGAGTCGACCAGGAAATACTTGCCAAATCCGTAAACCGTGACCCCCATCGCCAGAGTGGCAAAGATTGCCGGTATCTCGACATAAGCCACCAAGACCCCGTTGATGACCCCGACCGCCACGCTAAAGGCAATCGCCAGCGGTAACGCCTGCGCCAGAGGCGCACCGCCGTTCAGTTGCACCAACATCCACGCAATCGAGATCGACATCGAGGCGACCATCGACAAATCAATTCCGCGTCCTAAAATCGTCATCGCCATGCCAAGGCCCAAAATCCCCAGCACCGACACGCTTTGCACCATAGCCACCACATTGCCCGCCGACAAAAAGTCAGGCACCAGAACCGAGAAGACCACAAACACCGCCACCGCGATGATAAAGATGATCGCCTCTTGCCCCAACCGCCCGCGTCTTTTGCCTCCGGCCATCTGGTGTGGTTCCCCTTGTGCGCACCTGACTTGACTTGTGCGCTTATTCGTTGAAAGTGAGCGAGCGCTCGTTTTTTGTACCCCCCCTTTTACCTCCTGTCAATTCCGCTTCACGGGTCAACACAAGGAGACACGCATGGACGCCCTGACGACGACACGGTTGCACCTGCGCCCCACAGAGTTAACCTCTGGGGTGCTGTGCGCTGTGATCTTTAAACAGTTCGGCGCATCTATCCGCGTGCAAAAGGAACATGTGGCGGTTCCCAATCTGGAAAAGATCATTCTGGCCGCCGTTGATATCGGGCGGCGCAAGGGGTTTCACTCCACCACCACCCGCGATCTGGCCGAGGCGAGTGGCCTTAGCATGGGGGCCATCTATAGCTATGTGCAAAGCAAAGAAACCTTGCTGCGCATGATCTTGGCCGGTGTCGATTACGCCGTGGAAAACGCCATCGTGCCCTTTGATCTGGGCGAGGACGACGATCCCGCCTTGCGCCTGCACGGGTTAATCCGGCGTCACATCGAGGTGTCAGATATCCTTCAGCGCTGGTTTGCCTTTGCCTTTCTTGAAGTCAAAGCCTTTGATAAAGACGCCCGCGACATCGTGCTGCAATCGGAATATCGCAACGAAAAAGTCATTGTCGACGCGATATCCCAAGGCATCGAGCGCAAGATTTTCATCGATCTGCCGCCCTTGACCTTGGCTGCGATGGTGATGCCGATGCTGCAAGATTGGTACATCAAACGCTGGAAATTCCGCAAACGCGGCATGACGAGTGCGGTCTATGTTGATCTTGTCACAGGTTTTGTCGACCGCGCCATTGCCCGCCCGAAGTGATCCCATCAGCCCTCGCGGCTTGCCCAAAGTTGCCGCGTCGGCCCAGGTATCAGAACGATTTGCTACCGGCCAGTTTCGTGTGATAAACGCGCATCTAGTCAGGGGAGCCCTATGACCAAAGCGCGCATAAACCCCAAGGCGACCTCGGTCCGCGATGAGGTGTCAGAACTCAAACGCGAAAAGATCCTGCAAAGCGCGGTCGATCTGTTTTACGCACAAGGGTATCTGCCCACCACGATGGACGCTATCGCCGAAGCGGTCGGGGCCACCAAGCCCTTTGTCTATTACCATTTCGAAAATAAGGCAGAGCTTTTGTCCGAAATCGCCCGCCGCACCTTGCGCGAATGGCTGGGTGTTACGACCAAGGTCATCGAACAAGCCCTGCCCCCGGTAGAGGCCCTGTCTTTGGCCACCCGCCAGTTCACCCTGATCGTGCTCGACATGTATAAACTGGTCTCGATCTACTTTCGCGAAGAGCTGAACCTGCCCAAAGAGGTCACCGAGGAAATCGCCCGCATGCGGCGCGAGGTCGACACCCAAGTCCGCATGATCTTGTCCGAAGGCAAGAAAACCGGTGCCTTCGCCTTTGACGATCTGGCTGTCGCCAGCCAAGTGGTTACGGGCATGGTCAGCTTTGTCTTTGCTTGGTACCGCGAGCCGTCGCGCCTGACCAAAGAGCAGATTTGCAACCAGATGGTCTCGCATGTGCTGCGCAGCGTTGGGGCGGTTTAGGGCAGGGTCGGGTCCAAGATCAGCTTGCCAAAGACTTTGCGCGCGCGCAGCAGATCTTGCGCCTTTTGCACCTCGGCCAAAGAGAAGGTCTCTTGCACGACTTGGCGCAGTTTGCCTTGGCTTGCCATCTGCATCACGGCCAGAAAGTCGCGCCTTGTGCCGCCGAAAGAGCCGATCAGGGTTTGTTCCTTTACGAACAGATGCCAAAGATTAAAGCCCACCATAAAGCCCGAATGCCCGCCGCAGGTGACCAGCCTGCCCCCCCGCGCCAAGGCGCGCAGGCTGCCCTCCCAAGTGGCAGCACCGACATGTTCAAAGACGATGTCCACGCCGCGCCCGCCGGTAAGGCGGCGCACTTGGTCGGGCCATGTCGGGTCGGTGTGATCGACGCCAAAATGCGCCCCAACCTCCAAGGTCTGGCGCACTTTATCCGCCCCGCCTGCGGTGGCGATCACGCGCGCCCCGGCGCAGGCTGCAATCTGAATGCCCAAGACGCCAATCCCCGACCCGCCCGCGATGATCAGCACATCCTCGCCCAAGACCACCTTGGCGCGGTCGCGCAGCATATGCCACGCCGTAGGGCCAGTGACCGCCACCGCAGCCGCGGCGGCATAGGGCATCGCATCGGGCAGGGCCAGCAATTGCCGGGCAGGGGCAGCGGCATATTCGGCATAGCCGCCTTGCGTCTGCACGCCAAACACCCGGCTGTTGCGGCACATATTCGTTTCGCCGCGCACACAGTTTTCGCAGTGGCGGCAGGCAATGATCGGGTCCACCACAACCCGCGCGCCCACCTGCCACTCGGTCACACCCGCGCCCAAGGCCACAATATCCCCCGCCACTTCGGTGCCCGAGATATGGGGCAGGGGCACCTCTTGCGGGGTCTGGCCGTCTTTGGTGAGCAAATCGACTTGGTTCAACCCGCAGGCGCGCACACGGATCAGCACCTCACCGGCAGCGGGCTGGGGGATGGGCACATCGTGGTCAAGCCGCAAAACCATCTGCCCATCGGGGCCCGCGTGCAGGCGGGTGGCCCGCATCAATCCAGAGGAGCCGCTCATGTCCGCCCCGCTTTCAGGGCGGCCAGATAGGCTGATTTCTTGGCCTTGAATTCGTCAGATTGGAAGGTCAGGCCATTGGCCACGGCCTCCATTCCCAATTGGGTCCGCAGATCGCTGGTTTCACCGTTGCGCAGGATCAGTTTCATGATCCGCAGCGCGTCTGACCCCATCGCGCCCATCTGGGCTGCCAGCGCGTCCATCCGGTCCCACAGGGCTGCGGGGTCGTCGACCAGTTCGTTGACCAACCCCCAGACAAGCGCTGTTTGCGCATCAATCTTGTGGCCCAGCACCGCCATTTGCATCGCACGCGACGGCCCGATCACCCGCTGCGCCATCCAACTCAAGCCGAAATCCTGGATCACATCCAGCATCAAGGGCACCATCCAAAACTGTGCGGCCTTGACGCTGATGCGCATGTCGCAAGCCATGGCCAGCCCCAAGCCACCGCCGCCGCAGGCATGGCCGTTGATGGCGGCGATCGTGATGACATCCTGCTCAAACAGCGCCGTAATGACGCGGTGTTGGCCGTTCAACAGCCTTGTGCCGGAATAGACCGAAGGGTCATCGACATGTTCCATAAAGAACGGGGTATCCAGATCCACCCCCGCCGAGAACAACCGCCCCGAACCTTGCAAGAACAAAGCGTTGAGCCCCGCATGGCGGCGCACCCGCTCCAAAGCGTCTAGCAACTCTTCCAACATCTGCGGGTTTAGCGCGTTCAGCCTGTCGGGCCGGTGCAAGACCAGCCGCGCGATGCGCCCCTCGAAGGCCAGCTTCACCGTTTGATACTCGGGAACGTCGCTCGGTGCCATAGGATATCCAGCCTTTTGCTACTCGGACGGTGGTATTTATACTGGTTGGTATTTTTACCCTAACCCATCCTGTGTCAAGCGCCAAAGGCCCTGACCCTTAGAGCCCCTTGAACACTGCCGCGCGTTTTTCCAGAAAAGCCGCCATGCCCTCTTGCTGGTCAGGGCTGCCAAAAAGGCCGTGAAACACCCGCCGTTCAAACAGCAGCCCCTCGGCCAGTGCCCCTTCTTCGGCACGGCCAATCGCCTCGCGGATCAGGCGCACGGCGGGGCGGGAATAGCTGGCGATCAAGTGGGCGGCTTGCATCGCGTGCGGCAAAACCTCGGCATCGGGCACGACACGGGCGATCAGGCCCGCCTGCAACGCTTCGGATGCGTCCATCATCCGACCTGTCAGGTGCATATCCATCGACCGCGCGCGGCCGATCAGTTTGGTCATGCGCTGCGTGCCGCCCATGCCCGCGATGACGCCCAGCTTCACCTCCGGCTGGCCGAACTTTGCCCCTTGGCCGGCTATGGCGAAATCGCACATCATCATCAATTCGCACCCGCCCCCCAGCGCATAACCGTTGACTGCCGCGATCTTGGGTTTGCGCGCTTTGGCAAAATCGCCCCATTCGGCGAAAAAGTCCGTGGCCTCCATCTGCTGAGCTGTCATCGCGGACATTTCGGCAATATCGGCCCCGGCGGTAAAGGCCTTTTCGCTGCCGGTGATCACCATGCAGCCAATGGCAGGGTCAGCCTCGATGGCGCGCACAGCCGCCAGCATTTCAGCCGCGAGGGCCGCATTCAGCGCGTTCAGCTGCTTGGGCCGGTTGAGCCTGATCAGCGCCACGCCGCCCTCGTTGGAAACCTCGATCAAACCGCTCATGCCCGCCCCCGCTTTTCAAACCGCGGCAACATGGCTGAAAAGTCCATGCCCTGCCCGCCTTCTGTTTCGACAAAGGATTTATACAGCGCCGTGGCCAATTGGCCCATAGGTGTGTCGGCATTGACCCCCTCTGCCGCCATTTGCGATAGGGTCAGGTCTTTGAGCATCAATTCCGCGGCAAAGCCCGGCTTATAGCCGTTGTCCGCCGGTGATTTCGGCCCCACCCCCGGGGCCGGACAATAGGCGTTCATGGTCCAGCTATACCCCGACGAGGTCGAGACGACATCAAACATCTTCTGCCGGTCCAAGCCCAGTTTGTCGGCCAAGGCAAAGGCCTCGCAGGTGGCAATCATCGTGACACCCAAGATCATATTGTTGCAGATCTTGGCCGATTGCCCCGCCCCCGCTGCCCCACAATGTACCGCCTTTTGCCCCATCACGGCGAACAAAGGCTGCACCCTGTCAAACGCCGCGTCAGAGCCGCCCACCATAAAGGTCAGCGTCCCCGCCGTGGCCCCGCCGATCCCGCCCGACACCGGCGCATCCAGCGCCAAAAGGCCCAAGGCTGCGGCCTGGTCGGCTACGACCACGGCACTTGCCACATCAACGGTCGAGCAGTCGCACAGCACGGATCCCTTGGGCATTGCCGCCATGACCTCGGCCGCAACGCTGCGCAAGATCACCCCGTTGGGCAGCATCGTGATCACCACCTCTGCCCCCGCCACAGACCCCGCAGCCGAGGCGGCGCGGGTCACCCCTGCGGGCATCGGGGCCACCAGATCATAGCCCGTCACCTCATGGCCGGCCTTGACAAGATTGGCCGCCATAGGCCCGCCCATATTGCCCAAACCGATAAATCCGATCTTCATGTCGTCACCTTTCCGTTGTCAGACCGCCGCAAACAGCGAGGGCAGGGGTCGCAAAGCCTTGATCAGCGCCAAAGCATCCACCGCCTCTAAGGTGGCGGGGTGCCATTTTGGGCTGCGGTCCTTGTCGATCACCGCAGCGCGCACGCCTTCGTAGAAATCATGGCCCTGCAAAAACAAGGCATTGGCCGCATATTCGCGGTCAAGGCAGGGCTCTAACCCCGTCGATTGTGCGGCTTGCCGCAAAAGATACAGGGCAAAAACCAGACTGGTGGGCGCGTTCTTGGACAAAAGCCCCAGCGTTTCCAGCGCAAAGGCTGACCCATCGGCCCGCAAGGCGCCCAAGATCGCCGCCATATCTTGGCCCGCAAAGGCCCGCTCGATCAACCCCGCCTGTCCCATCAACCGCGAAGGTCCGGGATCACCGGCATGGGCCGCAATGGCCGCTTCGGGGGCGACTCCCGCCGCCAGATCGGCCAGCAGGGCCGGAACCTGGGCCGCAGGCACCAACGCATCGGCCAACCCCGCCGCAATCCCATCCGCCGCCCCGATCGTGGCCCCCGTCAGGCCGATCCACAGGCCCAAACCACGCGGCGCTTGCGATAGCGCCCATGACGCCCCCACATCGGGGAAATAGCCGATCGTCACCTCAGGCGTTGCGAATTTGACCTTTTCGGTCATAATCCTATGGCGGCCATGGATGCAAAGCCCGACTCCGCCGCCCATGCAAATGCCATGCATAATCGCGATCCATGGTTTTGACAGGCGATGGATGCGAGCGTCCAGCCGGTATTCTTCCGCCCAAAAGCCCATCGGCACTTCGGGGGCTGTGCGCCCGATGGACCAGATGGATTTGATATCCCCTCCCGCACACAGCGCGCGGTCGCCTTCGCCTGTCAGGGCAATAGCGCGCACCTGCGGGTCGGCCTCGAGCTGGTCAAGGCCAGCCCAGATCAGCCGCACCATGTCAAGGTTCAGGCTGTTAAGCGCCTCTGGCCGGTTGAGATGCACGCGGCCAAGTGCGCCTTGGACAAAGATCAAAACCGGCGCTGTCATGGCGCAGCCACCAGCGCGCGGGCGACGATTAGCCGCATGATCTCGTTGGTGCCTTCCAGAATTTGATGCACCCGCAAATCGCGCACGATCTTTTCGATGCCGTAGTCGGACAGATACCCGTAGCCGCCATGCAGTTGCAGTGCCTCGTTGGCGATGTCAAAGCCGGTGTCGGTGACAAAGCGCTTGGCGGCGGCACATAGCACCGTAGCATCAGGCGCGCCTGCATCCAGCGCGCAGGCCGCGCGCCACAGAAAACTGCGGGCGGCTTCAAGGTTGATCTTCATATCCGCGAGCCGAAATTGCAAAGCCTGCAAGTCCGACAGCGTTTTGCCAAAGGCCCGACGCTCGCCCATATAGGCCAGCGCCTTGGCCAACGCCGCCCCCGCCCCGCCCAGCGAGCACGCAGCGATGTTCAAGCGTCCGCCGTCCAAACCCGCCATGGCGATGGCAAAGCCTTGCCCCTCGGCCCCCAGCAGGGCCTCTGGCCCAAGGCGCAGGTCTTGCATCTGAACGCTGCGGGTGGGTTGGGCGTTCCAGCCCATCTTGCGCTCGTTTGCGCCAAAAGATAGCCCCGCCGCATCGCCCGGCACCAGAAAACACGAGATCCCCTTGGCTCCCGCCCCGCCCGTGCGCGCCATCACCAGATACAGCGCCGAAGATCCCGCCCCCGAGATGAACTGCTTTTGACCGTTCAGCACCCACCCGCCCCCATCCCGTTCTGCCCGCGTGGTCAAAGACCCCGCGTCAGAGCCGACACCGGGTTCGGTTAGGCAATAAGAGGTGCGATTTTGCAAACCCACCAGGTGCGGGCACCAGGTCTGGCGCTGTGAGTGCGTCCCAAAGCGGTCGATCATCCACACGCACATATTGTGGATCGAGATATAGGCCGAAATCGTCGGGCAGGCCTTGGCCAAGGCCTCAAAGATCAAAACCGCGTCCAGACGCCCCAAGCCTGTTCCGCCCACATCCTCGCGCACATAGATGCCGCCCAAGCCCAAAGCCCCGGCCTCGGCCAGCACATCGGTGGGGAAATGCTTGTCGGCGTCCCATTGCAGGGCATGGGGCGCGATGCGGTCATCGGCAAAGGCGCGGGTCATCGAGACGATCGCGTCTTGCTCTGAGGTCAGATCAAAGTTCATGGCCTATCCCTTTTCATGCCCATGGCGCGCGCGTCACACCCGTTCGATGGCAAGGGCTATGCCCTGACCGCCACCGATGCACATGGTGATCAATCCATAGCGCCCGCCAGTGCGCTGCAGATGATAGATCGCCTTCACCGTCAAAAGCGCCCCCGTGGCCCCCACCGGATGGCCCAAAGCAATCGCCCCGCCGTCGGGGTTTACCTTGGCGGGATCCAAGCCCAATTCCCGGGTCACAGCCAAGGCTTGCGACGCGAAAGCCTCGTTCGATTCGATCACATCGAAATCGGAAGTCCGCATCCCCGAGCGTGCCAGCAAGGCGCGCACCGCAGGCACCGGCCCAATCCCCATAATCCCCGGATCAACCCCCGCATGGGCATAGCCCACAATCCGCGCCAAGGGTGTTGCCCCACTGGCGGCAATATGCCGCGCCGAGGCCAAGACCAGCGCCGAGGCCCCGTCATTGATCCCCGAGGCATTGCCCGCCGTCACAGATCCATCTTTTTGGAACGCAGGGCGCAGGGCAGCCAGCATTTCGGCGGTGATTTCGGGCTTGGGGTGTTCATCGGCCTCTATCCGCATCTGGCGGCGTCCTGCTGTCACCTCGACCCCAAGGATCTGGCTTTTGAAATGCCCCGCCGCGATGGCCAAAGCCGCGCGGCGCTGGCTTTGCAGCGCGAAAGCGTCCTGATCTTGCCGCGAGATCGCGTATTTATGCGCCACGTTTTCCGCCGTGATCCCCATGATGCCGTGGCCGAACGGGTCGGTCAAAACGCCGGTCAAGCCGTCAATCAGGCTGGTATCGCCCATCTTTTGGCCAAAGCGGGCGACTTGAACGTAATGGGGGGCGCGGCTCATCACTTCTGCGCCGCCCGCCAGCGCCACATCGGTGTCGCCCAGCATAATGCTTTGCGCGGCAGAGATGATGGCCTGCACCCCGCTGCCGCACAACCGGTTGAGAGTCATCGCAGGCACCTGTGCGGGCACACCGGCGTTCATCGCCGATATCCGCGCCAAATAGGCGTCTTTGGGGCCAGTGGGGATGACATTGCCAAAAACCACATGGCCGATCTGGTCAGGGGTGACCTGTGCGCGCCGCATCGCCTCGGCCGCGACAAGCGTGCCCAGTTCGTTTGGCTCTTTACTCAAGAAACCGCCGCCAAAGGTGCCGATGGCGGTGCGCACGCCGGAGAGGATAAAGACGGGTTCAGCCATGTGTCGGTTCCTTTGGTTGACAGACCTTGCCGGCCTGCCGTTATTGCCTTGGGTTGGCGGCAGCGTGGTCGGCACGCAGTTGGTATTTCATGATTTTCCCGATCGAGGTTTTGGGCAGGCTGTCGCGAAAGTCAAACAGCGTCGGCACCTTGAACTTGGCCAAGGCGCGGGCGCACCACGCGGCAAGCTCGGCCTCGGTCGCACAATGCCCAGCCCGCAGCACGACCACGGCTTTGACCGCCTCGTCGCGCAGCGCATCAAAGACGCCGATCACCGCGCAGTCGGCCACGGCGGGGTGTTCGGCCAAGACACGCTCCACCTCGCCCGCGGCGATGTTCTCGCCCGCCCGCTTGATCACGTCTTTCGAGCGGTCAAGGAAATGCAAATAGCCATCGTCGTCAAACCAGCCATTGTCGCCGGTGATCAGCCAGTCGTCTTGCATCGCAGCACGGGTGGCCGCTTCGTTGCGAAAGTAGCCCAGAAAGATCGGCGCGCCGCGCACCAGAATGCCACCGCTTTGGCCTGCGGGCAGGTCTTGGCCGGCATCATCCACCACGCGGATCTGGCGGCCCAAGACCGGCAGACCGATGCAATGGCGCTTGGGTTTGCCATGCAGCACGGGGTTGGCGGTGCAGATGCCAAAGGTTTCCGACAGGCCATAGCCTTCGATCAGCCGCACGCCAAAGCGGGTTTCAAAGGCACTCCATTCGGCGTCCGACGTGGGCAGGGCATAAAAGGCCGTGCGGATGGCGTGGATGGCCTCGCCGTCTTGCACAGGTTGGGCCAGCAGGGTGCGCAAGATCATCGGCACGATGCTGATAAAGGTGCAGCCATGCCGCCGCACCTGCGCCCAATAGCGGCTGGCGCTGTAGGTCTGCAGCAACACCACCGTGCCGCCCACCGTCAGCGTGGGGATCACGCCGACAAACTGGCCGTTCACGTGAAACAGCGGCAAAACCACGCAAGTCCGCTCAGACCCGTTCAGCCCGAAATGCTGCGCAAGCGCGATGCCTTGGGTGACGCTGGCATGATGGCCCAAAATGGCCCCTTTGGGCCGCGAGGTCGTGCCCGAGGTGTAAATGATCTGCGAAGCAGAGGCGCCGCTGACCCCCCCCGCCTTCGGCCAATCGGGCGTGCCGGTCGCGTCAAGCGCCGCCATCCGCTCAAAGCCATCTTCCGGCTTGGCCGCGCGGGCCAAAAGATTGACCTTCACCTCAGGGCAATCAGGCTGCACCGCACGGTATTTGTCCACAAAGCCAGGCTCGGTGATCAGGCCGATGCACTGGGCGTTTTGCAACAGATAGGCCAGTTCGTCGGGGGAATAGAGCACATTGACCGGCACCATGACGGCACCGATCAGGTTGATGGCAAACCAAGATTGCAAGAATTCCGTGCAGTTTGACAGCATCACAGCCACAGTCTGCCCCGGCTGAACCCCCTGTGCCGCCAGATAGGCCGCCAGTTGGCGCACCTTCAGGCCAAAGGCGGCATAGGTCAGTTCGCTGACTTGGCCCGCCTCATCTTCATGCACCACAAAGACCTTATCGGGGACCTGCTCCACTTGCTGGCGCAGCAAAGAGGGCAGGGTTTGTGTGCCGGCGATGTCCATCAGGGTACCTCGCAGCCGGACAGGGGGTTAGCCATAGCGCACCTCGCCCTCGATCACGGGTTGGCCGGATTGGTTGACGCATTGGAATTCCAGCCCCGACTCATGCTGGGTCTTGACCACGATGCCAATCGTATCGCCCGGATGCGAGGGGCGCAGATAGCGCAGCTTCATGCGGCTGCCTTGCGGCATCACGGGGCGGCCGAGATGGGCTTGCACCAGCCGAAAGATCGGCTCCATCGGGATGCAGCCATGGGCGATGGTGGCCCCAAAGGGCGTGGTCGCGGCAAAGACCGGGTCGACATGCACGGGGTTAAAATCACCTGCGATGGCGGCATAGGCGTCGATCAGGGCTTGGGTGACCTTGATGATAGTAGAGCCTTGGGGCAGGTCGCTCATCGGGGGGCCTCTGGCATGATCGCGGTGAATCTGACGTGGCAGACTTGCTCTTGGTGCTGATTGGTTGTCACCATATCATAGGTCAAAAAGCGCCGGCCCTTGCGTTCGAAACGGTCGGCGATCACCAGACATGTGGTCAGAACATCGCCGGCGCGGGCGGGCACGCCGTAGGTGTTTTCATCGCCCACGCGGATCACGCCGGGGGGGAAAACCTGTTCCTCCCAGCCCAAGCGCAAGCCAAAGGCCAAGCACATCGAGGTGGGGGCAACAGCCCCCCCCGCAGCGCCCGCCCGATAGGCTGGATCGTCATAGCCCATCAGCGCGCAAAAGCGGTTGATCTCGTCTTGCGACAGATCGATGCGGCCACGGCAGACGTCTTGCCCCAATTGCGCGCCGTCGTAGGTGGTCAGTGGATTTGTCATCGCAGGCTGGCCAGCATGGTGGCGGGATTTTCCAAAAGCGCCCGCAGCTCGTTGCGAAAGCGCCCCGCCACGGAGCCGTCGATCAGGCGGTGGTCAAAGGTCATGCTCAGCATCATCATCGGACGTATGGCGATTTGGCCCTTGTGCACGACAACCTCATCCGTAATGGCCCCGATGCCCAAAATGGCCGATTGCGGCGGGTTGAGCAAAGGGGTTTCAAAATCGCCGCCGTAAGAGCCGAAGTTTGACACGGTAAAGGTGCCGCCCTGCAAATCGTCGCGGCCCAATTGGCCCGAACGGGCGCGGCCGGCAAGGTCAAGGCGGTGATGCGCAATCTCGACGACGGATTTCTGATCGGCTTTGTGAATGACGGGCACGATCAACCCATCGTCCAAGGCCACGGCCAGCCCGATGTTCACCTGCGCCCAAGTGACAACCTCGTCCCCGATGATCGATGCGTTGATCTGCGGCATCCGCGCCAGCACCACGGCGCAGGCTTTCACGATGATGTCGGTGAACGACACCCGCACGCCAAGGTCAGTCTCATTGGCCACGCAAGAGGCGCGGAACGCCACGACCTCGGCCATATCCACGCGGCCAAAGGCTGTCATCTGCGCGGTCGAAGAGAGGCTTTGCATCATATTGCGCGCAATGGTCTTGCGCAGGCTACTCAACGGACGTCGGTGCAGCTCTAGCGCAGCATTTGGCAGGCGGCTTTCGGCGCGCGGCGTGGGCGCAGCGCGGCGCTGGCTGATTGCCGCGTCAACATCGCGGCGCAGGATCGCCCCATGGGCCCCGCTGCCCGTCAATCCGGCCGGATCAATCCCCGCCGTTTTGGCAATCCGCCGCGCCAAGGGTGACACACGGATGCGCGGGCCTTGCGCCGAGAGCGGTCCAGATGACGGATACGCAACCTCAGCCAAGGCGCTGGGCGGCGGCACCTGCTGCGCATCGGGGGCGGTACTGGCGGCGGCGAGGGCTGCGTCTTTGCTGTCATAAAGCGCACCGATCACGTCGCCGATCTCGTGCAGCGTATCCACCGCGGCAAAGTGCTTCAGATAGCCTGCGGCGTCGGCTTCAATCTCTGACGTGATCTTGTCAGTCTCAATCGCAAACAGCACATCCCCGCGCGCCACAAGGTCGCCGTCGGCTTTCATCCATTGCGTCAGGGTGCAGTCGGTCATCGTCAGACCAAGCTTTGGAATCGCGATCGGGTGGGTCATCCGCTGCTCCTTAGGCCATCAAATCGCGCACGGCGGCCACGATGGCATCTGTATCGGGATTCAGGAACTGGTCAAACTGGCGGCCAAACGGGGCGGGGGTGAAGGGCGGCGACAGGCGGCGCACCGGTTGGTCAAGGTCGAAAAAGGCGCGCTCGCCGATCTCGGCGGCCACTTCCGAGCCAAAGCCGAAATTCTTATGCGACGAACTGACAACAAGGCAGCGGCTGGTCTTGCGGACCGACGCGGTGATCGTGTCAAAATCCAGCGGAGAGATCGTGCGCGGGTCAATCACCTCGACGCTGATATTGTCTTTGGCCAGCACCTCTGCCGCAGCCAAGGCCCGCGCCACCATCAAGCCCGATGCCACAACCGTCACATCGGTTCCAACACGTTTGACATCGGCGACCCCGATGGGGATCACAAAATCGGCATCTTCCTCGATCTCTTCTTTGATCCGGTGCAAGGCGATGTGTTCGATGAAGATCACCGGGTTATTGTCGCGAATGGCCGATTTAAGCAGCCCTTTGGCGTCGCGCGGGGTCGATGGCATGACAACCTTTAACCCCGGAATATGCGCCACAAGGCTTTCCCACGCCTGCGAATGATGCGGCCCTATGCCCATTTCCACGGCCGAACTGGTGCGTACCACCAAGGGCATCGAGAACATGCCGTTGTAGATGTAATGGGTCTTTGCGGCCTGATTGGCGATTTGGTCAAGGCATAGGCCCAAAAAGTCGATGAACATAATCTCGACAATCGGGCGCAGGCCCGCCATGGCCGCCCCCACGCCCAAGCCCACGATGATCTCTTCGCTGATGGGCGTGTCGCGCACGCGCATCGGCCCAAAGGCATCCAAAAGCCCCCGCGTTGCGCCAAAAGCGCCTCCGGCTGTGGCCACATCCTCGCCAATCAAGATGACCTTATCATCGCGCGCCATTTCTTCGTGCATGGCATCGATGATGGCCCAGCAGTAGGTTTTGGACGGCATGGCGTTTCCTTAAAAAGGGCGCAGGTTAGGCGGCAAAGACGTTGAGCAGGGCAGAGCTTGGTACAGGCAGCGCGCTGTCTAGGGCAAAGCTGACGGCTTCGGCCACTTCGGCGGAAATGGCGGTTTCAAGGGCGATCAGCCGGGTGTCCTCGACGCCAGTTTGGCTCAGAAGATGGGCGCGAAAGCGGGCGACGGGGCAGCGGGCTTTCCACTCGGCCTCTTCCTCGCGGCTGCGGTATTTGCGCGGGTCGCCTTCGAAATGCCCGCCCCAGCGGTAGGTTTTCAGTTCCAGCAAAGTCGGCCCCCGTCCTGCACGCGCACGGCCAATGGCGCGGTTCGCGGCGGCGCGCACGGCCAGAACATCGTTGCCATCCACCGCTTCGGACGGCACGCCATAGCCTGGACCGCGCGCTGCCACATCGGGCTGGCCCACGGTGTCGACAAAGGGGGTCATTTCGGCATAAAGGTTGTTTTCGCAGACCAAAATCAGCGGCAGTTTCCAAGCCGCCGCCACGTTCAGCGTTTCGACAAAAGAGCCGTTGTTGCTGGCGCCTTCGCCAAAAAA
>JBAXLX010000057.1:0-14389 GCA_037134595.1 Pseudomonadota bacterium | reverse complement strand
CGGCATTGCTGATTCGGCGCGGGGGCCAAAGCCTGTCATCGTGGTGTCGATGTGGGTGCTGATCGGCGTTTGCCTTGTGGTGGCGGGCCTATCGCGCGAGGCGTTTTTTGGCCTGCCCTTGGCGGCAGGGTCGCCCCTGCCCGACATCGTGTTTTACCTGTGCGGCTGCGCCATCGGCGCGGCAGGCGGCACGTTGCAGGCGGCCAGCCGGACGATGATGGTCTTTCACACCACACCCGACCGCGCGACCGAAGCGTTTGGCCTTTACGCCCTGTCCGGCAAGGCCACGACTTATCTGGGCACGATGGGGATCGCGCTGTTCACCCTGATCAGCGGATCGGCGCGGCTTGGCATTGCCATCCCGTTGATTATACTGTTTATTCTTGGCATGGTCTTTTTGGCTTGGGTCAAACCGATGGGAGAGCGGTCGTGAAACGTCTGATCCTTTTGGCACTTTTGGCACTGGCCCAACCCGCGCACAGTGAAACGCTGGCCGCCAAGCTGTTTGCGGCCAAGACCCATCCCACCTCTGGCCCTGCAGAGCCGATCGGCACCTATGCGCGCGGATGTGCGGCGGGCAATGTCGAGCTGCCGCAAACGGGGCCGACATGGCAGGCCATGCGCCTGAACCGCAATCGCAACTGGGGCAATCCGGTGCTGGTGGCCTATCTGGAAGACCTGAGCCAAGCGGTGACGGCCTTTGGCTGGAAGGGGCTTTATATCGGCGACATGGGCAATCCGCGCGGCGGGCCGATGATTTCGGGCCACGCCAGCCATCAGATGGGGCTGGACGCCGATGTATGGTTTTTGCCGCCCGCGCGGTTGGATTTGACAGCAGCACAGCGGGAAAAACTGGCCGCGATTTCGATCCGCAGCGAAGATCAAAAATCCGTGAACGAAAACTGGAACGACAGCTACCGCGATGTGCTCAAAGCTGCGGCATCTGACCCACGGGTGGACCGCATCTTTGTTTCGGCCGCCATCAAGCTGGAACTATGCAAAGGGGCCAAACCTGCAGACACCGCTTGGCTGCAACACCTGCGGCCAGAGGCGGGCCATCAGGATCACTTCCACGTTCGCCTGAAATGCCCTGCCGGATCAGACCTGTGCCAAACCCAAAAGCCCAGCGCGTCTGACCTGTCAAAAGGCGGCAGCGGGTGTGATGAGACTTTGGCTTATTGGGTGTCAAACGCCTATCTGCACCCCAAACCCAACCCAAACCCGCCGCCGCACAAAAAGGGCCCCAAAGAGTTTACTATGGCCGATCTGCCCGCCCAATGCGCCGCCGTTCTAAAGGCCAAGTAAGGCAACGCCCGTTGACAAACAGGCGCTGCCAAGCCAAAAACCGCCGTCCTCATGAGGAGGGCCAAGTCTCCGCGACCTTGTAAAAAACGGAATGGATCATGAAAAACCTACTTCCCGGCATCCTTGCCATGGCCGCCATCGTTGTGGCCTCGAACATTCTGGTGCAGCACGAGTTTGGCGCTTTTCTGACCTATGGCGCATTTACCTATCCGTTGTCTTTTCTGGTCAATGACATCACCAACCGCTTGCAAGGCGTGCAGGCGGCGCGGCGGGTGGTTTTGGCGGGGTTTGTGGTGGGCTTGGCCTGTTCGTTTGTTGGCACGCAGCTGCACAACGACTTTGGCCCCCTTGTCACACTGCGCGTGGCGCTTGGGTCGGGCACGGCCTTCTTAGTCGGCCAGTTGTTTGATGTGACGGTCTTTGACCGCCTGCGCCGCGCCGCATGGTGGCGCGCCCCGCTGATCTCGACGCTGTTGGGGTCAACGATTGACAGCGTGATCTTCTTCACCATCGCCTTCGCCGCCAGCCTGACCTTTCTGGAACCGTCCAGCGATGTGTCTTGGGCCGCCGTTCCCGGCCCCTTGCTGGGCAGCGGGCCAGAGGTTCCCTTGTGGGTTTCCCTCGCCGTGGCCGACTGGGGCGTAAAATTTGGGATCGCTTTGTTCGGCCTTTTGCCCTTTCGCCTGATTGTTGCGAAATTTAGCATAAGGGTAGCGTAAAAGGTTTTGACAAACACAAAATATGTGTCACCTTGGTCTTGTCGATAACCAATTCGAAAGGAGGTGATCCAGTGTCTAGAGTGATATTGGAGAGAGGTGTCGGGACAGCCGGAGGGTTCGTTTTCTAAGGGCAGCCCCTTGGTAAGACGGCCACAGGTTGGATGGATGCCCTAACTGGCCCATCTCCTTGGAACTCGGGAAGGGTCACCGCTTAGGTGGCCCTTTCTCTTATGGCGAAACCCTATGCTGCACATCACCGACACGATCCAGATCGCCGATTGGGAATTGAGCGAGCAGTTCGTCCGGGCCTCTGGCCCCGGGGGGCAGAATGTCAACAAAGTGTCCACCGCGGTTGAGCTGCGCTTTGAAGCCGAACGCTCGCCCCATCTGACGCCTGCGGTAAAGGCCCGCCTGAAGCGGCTGGCAGGGCGGCGGTGGACGCTGGAAGGTGCGATTGTCATTCAAGCCGAAGAAACCCGCAGTCAGGCGCAAAACCGCGAATTGGCCCGCGAGCGGCTGGTTGAGATGATTCGCCAAGCCCTGATCGCGCCCAAGCGGCGGCTGGCGACCAAGCCCACCTATGGCAGCATCCAGCGCAGGCTGGTGGCCAAAAAGGTGCGCAGTGCTGTCAAAGACGGTCGCCAAACCCCTGAAGAGGAAGACTGATCACACGATCAGGTCTTGCCCCTGCTGCGCCCCCACACCGAACACCCGCTTATAGCGCGCAATCTGGTCAGCGGGGCCCATGGCCTTGTTGGGGTTGTCAGACAGTTTCACCGTGGGGCGCCCATTGGCGGCCACGGCCTTGCAGACCAATGAAAACGGCGCCAGCGCGTCGGAATCCGCGAGGCCGCTGAAATCATTCGTCAACATCGTGCCCCAGCCGAAAGACACCTTGGTTCGACCCGCAAATTGGCGGTGCAGGTCTTCGATCTTGGCCACATCCAGCCCGTCCGAGAAGATCACCAGCTTTTGCCGAGGGTCTTCGCCCTTTTCAGCCCACCATTTGATCGCCACCTCTGCCGCACGGGCCGGATCGCCGCTGTCGATGCGAATGCCTGTCCATGAGGCCAGCCAATCCGGCGCACGTTGCAAAAAGCCTTCGGTGCCAAAGGTATCGGGCAGGATGATGCGCAGATTGCCATCGTGTTCGTCCTGCCAATCGGCCATGACCTGATAGGGCGTGCGGGCCAAAGCTGCGTCGGTGTCGGCAAGCGCGGCATAGACCATGGGCAGTTCGTGGGCATTGGTGCCGATCGCTTCGATATCACGGCGCTGCGCGATCAGGCAGTTTGATGTGCCAGTGAACCGGTTCTCAAGCCCCTCCATCATCGCTTGCACCGACCAGTCTTGCCATAGAAACGAATGCCTGCGGCGGGTGCCAAAGTCGGCGATGCGCAGCCCGTCAATGGCGCGCAAGCGGGTGATCTTTTCCCAAAGCTTGGTCATGGCGCGGGCGTAGAGCACTTCCAACTCAAACCGTCCCAACTTTTGCAACACCGCACGGCCCCGCAGTTCCATCAGCACGGCAAGGGCGGGGATTTCCCATAACATCACCTCGTGCCAAGCACCCTCAAACGTCAGCTCGTACTGGCCATCGCGCTTTTCCAGATGATAGGGCGGCAGGCGAAAGCCTTCGAACCATTCCATAAAGTCGGGGCGAAACATCTGGCGTTTGCCGTAAAACATATTGCCGCGCAGCCAAGTGCTTTCCCCCCGCGACAGCGAAAGCGAGCGCACATGATCCAACTGCTCGCGCAGCTCGCCTTCGTCGACCAGATCGGCCAAGCGGATCTTGGGGCTGCGGTTGATCAGGCTGAATTCCACCGTGGTGTCGCGGCGGTTGCGAAAGATAGATTGGCACATCAACAGCTTGTAAAAGTCGGTGTCGATCAGTGACCGCACGATGGGGTCAATTTTCCAGCGGTGGTTCCACACCCGTGTAGCAAGATCGACCATTGAACGGCTCCTTTAGGGCGCAACTATGGCAGCAAGCGCGCGCAAAGGTCAAAGGGCCATCGCGGTGTAACGGCGTTGACAGGGCAATTTACGCCAGCACAACCCCCGCCGCCGCCATCGCCTGCTGCTGGCGGGCCAAGGACCCGTCCAGATCAATGGCGCGGCAGGCGTCTTGCAGCACGGTCACGTCAAACCCTTGTGCTGCCGCATCAAGGGCGGAAAAGGCAACGCAAAAATCTGTGGCAAGGCCGACAAGCGTCAGGGCCGTTATGCCCCTTTCGCGCAAATAGCCTGCAAGCCCTGTGGGGGTTGTCTTGTCATTCTCAAACAGGGCGGAATAGCTGTCGATGGCTGGGCGAAAGCCTTTGCGGATCACCAGATGCGCCAGATCGCTGCGCAAATCGGGGTGAAACGCCGCGCCCTTGGTGCCTTGCACACAGTGGCGGGGCCATAGGGTCTGCGGGCCGTAGGGCATTTGCACCGATGAAAACGCCGCAGCGCCCGCGTGGTTTTCCGCGAAAGAGCTGTGGTCTGCCGGATGCCAGTCTTGCGTCAGCACCACGGTTGGAAAGTCTGCCATCAGCGCATTGATCTGCGGGATAATCGCATCGCCTTGCGCTACGGCCAAAGCACCACCGGGGCAGAAATCAACCTGCATGTCGATGACGATCAAGGCGTGATGGGGGTCTTGCATGACACCAAAGCTAGTCACCCCCGCCCGAAGGGTCAAGCGGGGCTTGAGTTTGCCCGCCCTTTCGGCCTAATGCGCTGCCATGATCACTGTCGCAGCCCTATACCACTTTACCCCCTTCGCCGACCCGCAAGCCCTGCGCGGGCCGCTGTTTGATCTGGCCAAAGCCCACGGCATCATGGGCACGCTGCTTTTGGCGACCGAGGGCATCAACGGCACCATCGCAGGCACCCGCACGGGGATTGACGCCGTTCTGGCCCATATCCGCGCCCTTCCCGGATGCAGCGATCTGGTGTGCAAGGAAAGCGAAGCCGCTAAAATGCCCTTCGTGCGGATGAAAGTCCGCATCAAGGCCGAGATCGTCACGCTTGGCGTGGCGGGGGTCGACCCCTTGGCCCGCGTGGGCCGCCATGTGCCGCCGCAAGAGTGGAACGCGCTGATCCAATCCCCCGATGTCGCCGTGATTGACACGCGCAACGCCTATGAAATCTCGATCGGCACGTTTGAAGGGGCCGTTGACCCCGGCACGTCAGCCTTTCGCGAGTTTCCGGCATGGTGGCAGGAAAACCAGCATAAATTTGCGGGCAAGCGGATTGCGATGTTCTGCACCGGCGGCATTCGCTGTGAAAAGTCGACCAATTACCTGCTGGGCCAAGGCGTGCCCGAGGTGTTTCACCTGCAAGGCGGCGTGCTGAAATATCTTGAAGAAATCCCCGAGACAGAAAGCCTTTGGCAGGGCGAGTGTTTTGTCTTTGACCACCGCGTGGCCGTTGGGCACGGGCTAAAACAGGGCAGCTCGCAGATGTGCTGGACCTGTGGTCACCCGATGGCGGCGGGTGTGCAGTGCCCCGAATGCGGGCCGAACTCTGTCACAACCCGCTGATTTCGCGTTGACGGCCAAGGCCCTTGGGGCGAAGGTGCCCCGACTTTAAAGCAGGTGCGCGATGACGAAATCTTCGGTCTTTACCCCGGTTCTTATCGCAGGCAGCGCCGTGCTGATGCTAAGCTTTGCCTTGCGGGGCAGTTTTGGCGTGTTTCAGATTCCCATCGCAAGCGAATTTGGCTGGCCAAGGTCGGATTTTTCGATGGCGATTGCCATTCAAAACCTCGCTTGGGGTCTGGGCCAGCCCATCTTTGGCGCAATGGCCGAGCGGTTTGGCGACCGGCGGGCGATTATTGCGGGGGCTTTGATGTATGCGGCGGGCCTGCTGCTCAGCGGCTATGCCAGCACGCCGGGCACCATGCAATTGCTTGAGATTCTGGTAGGTTTTGGCATCGCGGGCACGGGGTTTGGTGTGATCTTGGCCATTGTCGGCCGCGCGTCGAGTGCCGAAAACCGCAGCATGGCTTTGGGAATCGCCACAGCGGCGGGGTCGATGGGGCAGGTGATCGGCGCGCCGACCGCACAGTTCTTGCTGCACCATTACCATTGGCAGACGGTGTTTGGCATCTTTTCGGTGGCTATCTTGTTCAGCCTATTCGCCCTGCCGTTTTTAAGCGCCCAGCCCAAGGCATCCAAGGCCGCGTTGCAAGAAAGCCTTGGCACGGTGCTGTTGCGCGCATTTAAAGACCCGTCTTACGCCATGATCTTTATGGGGTTCTTTTCCTGCGGCTATCAACTGGCCTTTCTGACCGCCCACTTCCCCGCCTTTATCACCGAACGCTGCGGGGCGATTGATCCGGCGGGTATGTTGGCGGGAATCGGGATCACCACGCCGTCTATTCTTGGGGCGATCAGTATTTCGGTAATCGGGCTGTTTAACATCGGCGGGTCGATTTTGGCGGGCTATCTGGGCAAGCGGTATTCCAAAAAGTACCTGCTGGCGGCGATTTACACGGGGCGCACAATCGCCTCGATTGCGTTTATCGTCACACCGATGACACCCACGACTGTCTTGATCTTCTCAGCGGTGATGGGGTCGATGTGGCTGGCGACGGTGCCGCTGACCTCGGGGCTGGTCGCGCATATGTACGGGTTGCGCTATATGGGCACGCTGTACGGCTTTGTGTTTTTAAGCCATCAGTTGGGGTCGTTCTTGGGCGTCTGGTTGGGCGGAGCGATGTATGATTTGACGGGCGGCTATACGATGGTGTGGTGGATTGGCATTGGCGTTGGGGCCTTTTCGGCGCTGGTGCATTTGCCCATCCGCGAAAGGCCGGTTTCGCTGGCGCTGGCGTGATCTTTACCAAGGGCTAGGCCGTCCGCGCCAAACGAGGTTTGCATGACAACGTCCGCAATCGAGGTGATCGCCCCCAACCTGAAGCGCCGCTTGTCGGGGGTGACCGCCACGGTGGTGCGGCTTATTCCGGTGCAAGCGGCGATGATCGGGATCGTGACGACAGGGCCGGGCCTGCCGCCCGACCTGCCGCATATCCCACTGGCACGCCTGCCCTTTTTGCGCCGCGACAGGTGGCGGGTCTGGCATGCGCGGCGGAATACGGAAATGGTGTTAGGGCTGGTGCTGCGCCATATCTTGCGGCGCAAGTTGCGGCTTTTGTTCACCTCGGCCGCGCAGCGCCATCATAAGGCGCTGACGCGGTGGTTGATTGGGCGGATGGATCGGGTGGTTGCCACATCGGACCGCGCCAAGTCTTATTTGCAGGTGCCCTCCACTGTGGTGATGCACGGCGTTGACACCCAAGTCTTCCACCCATCCCCCAACCGCACCGCCCTGCGCTTGCAGCTTAACCTGCCCCCACAGGCCATGATCTTGGGCTGCTTTGGCCGCATCCGCGCGCAAAAGGGCGTTGATCTGCTGGTGGAGGCCGCCTGCACCCTTCTGCCCAGCCGCCCACACCTGCACCTAATCTTCACCGGCCGCGTGACCGACGCCAACCGCGCCTTTCACGCCGCCCAACTGGCGCGCCTGACAGCCGCTGGCATTGCCGACCGTGTGCAGTTTATGGGCGAACTGCCATGGGCCGATGTCGTGCGCCATTACCAAGCGCTGGACCTGTTCGTAGCCCCCGCCCGCTGGGAAGGCTTTGGCCTGACCCCGCTCGAGGCCATGGCCTGCGGCGTGCCAGTCGTTGCCTCTCGCGTGGGGGCGTTTGAGGCGCTGATAACGCCGCAAACCGGCACGCTTGTGACACCCGATGACGCGGCAGACCTGACCCAAGCGCTGGCGGCTTGGGTCGACGATCCCGCCCGCCTAGCTGCCGCAGGCCCCGCCGCCCGTGCGCATGTTCTGGCCCATCACTGCATCGAAGACGAGGCCCGCGCCCTTGTGGACATCTACCGCGACATGCTGGCGGCATCATGACTCGGCTTGGCTTTTATCTGGCGCGGTTGCTGCGCGATGAACCCGCTTTGGCGGGTTTGGGCCTGCCCATGGCAGAGCTATTGTCCCGCTTGCAGGGCGATATCGCACTGGTAGGCAACGCCCAAAGCCTAGGGGCCACCGATCATGGCGCGGCAATTGACGCCGCCGATCTGGTGATCCGCCTCAACCGCGCGCCCATGCCCGCTGCCCGCAGCCATGGGACACGCACCGATGTGCTGGCTTGCGCCACCTCTCTCAAGGCCGCGCATCTGCAACAGCTCAACCCCAAACTGCTTTTATGGATGTCACCCAAACGCAAGCGCCTGTCTTGGGCCATGGCAAAACGCACGGGCTTTGCCCTGCCCCCGCTTGACGCTTACCTGCGCCTGAAAGCGCAGCTTGCTGCGCCGCCCACCACGGGCTTGATGATGATCGACCTTTTGGCACAATCCCCCGCCGCAAACATCACCCTTTACGGCTTTGACTTCTTCGCCTCGCTCTCGCTTTCAGGCCGCCGCACAGCAGCGCAGGTGCCGCATAACTTCCAAGCCGAACGCGCCTATGTCACAGCGCTTTTGGCCCGCGACAGCCGGTTTTGCATGGCAAACCCCTCCGCTTTAACGGAATAACCCCCACTTGGGCGGAGTTTGCCGCCCATACCCCAATCGGCCCTTTCCCCCCGCAGCATCCTGCGCTAAGGCCCGCGCAGTCTTTCTGACTGACTGTCTTGACGTAAAGGAGAACCCCGATGGGCTATAAGGTCGTCGTCGCGGGTGCCACGGGCAACGTGGGCCGCGAAATGCTGAACATCCTCGCCGAGCGCGAGTTCCCGGTGGACGAGATTGCCGCGCTGGCATCGCGAAAATCTTTGGGCACCGAAATCAGCTTTGGTGAAAAAACCGTCAAGACCAAGGATCTGGATACCTTTGATTTCACCGGCTGGGACATTGCTTTGTTCGCCGTGGGGTCAGAAGCGACCAAGATCTATGCCCCCAAGGCAGCGGCGGCAGGCTGCATCGTGATCGACAATTCCTCGCTGTACCGCTATGATCCAGCCATTCCGCTGATCGTGCCGGAGGTGAATGCCGATCAGATTTTCATGTATAAAAACAAGAACATCATCGCAAACCCCAACTGCTCAACCGCGCAGATGGTGGTGGCGCTGAAGCCCTTGCACGACCGTGCGCGCATCAAGCGGGTGGTGGTATCGACCTATCAGTCGGTGTCGGGGGCTGGCAAAGAAGGCATTGACGAGCTTTGGAACCAGACCAAGGGCATCTATGTTCCCGGGCAAGAAGTGGCCCCGTCGAAATTCCCCCGCCAAATCGCCTTTAACGTGATCCCGCAGATTGATGTCTTTCTGGATGACGGCTTTACCAAAGAAGAATGGAAGATGGTGGCCGAGACGAAAAAGATCCTTGATCCCAAGATCAAAGTCACCGCCACCTGCGTGCGCGTGCCGGTGTTTGTAGGCTATTCGGAATCGATCAATATCGAATTCGAAGAGCCGCTGGATTGGCAAGAAGCGCAAGATATCCTGCGCGAGGCGCCCGGTGTGCTGCTGGTCGATAAACGCGAGCCGGGCGGTTACATCACCCCCATCGAATGTGTGGGCGAATATGCCACTTATGTCAGCCGCGTGCGGCAGGATTCCACCATCGAAAACGGCATCTCGCTGTGGTGTGTGTCTGACAACTTGCGCAAGGGGGCTGCGCTGAACGCGGTCCAGATTGCCGAGGTTCTGGGCAACAAGGTGCTTAAAAAGGGCTGATCGACCAAGGCCCTGCCCCACGGCAGGGCACTTTTTCGCCG
Organism: Pseudomonadota bacterium; assembly: GCA_037134595.1. GTDB lineage: Bacteria > Pseudomonadota > Alphaproteobacteria > Rhodobacterales > Rhodobacteraceae > Stagnihabitans. The sequence continues at coordinate 4,640 of JBAXLX010000057.1, read as the reverse complement.
CGCGGGTGACCCTAGGGCGCGGAGGGCGCGCCCTTTTGAGGACACAGGTTTAAGACCCGCACAAAGGCTTTGACTGCTCCGCGATCACGCCTGACAAATCCGACCTTTGCGTTGTCATCAACGCGCCTTGAAACCGTTTTTTGAGGAACATGAGGTGAAAGGTGGTCCAAAGATGTTCGCGCAGCGCATAGGCTGGCCAACCACCTTGCTGTAAAAAAAGGCGAACTTCGGTGGTTTTCTGAGCCTCGGGCAGTGCCTTCAGGCTTTGCGCGATGTCCTCTTGGGATGTGCTGACCGCATGACTGAATCCAGTCTTGAACATAAAATTTGACAAAGCCCGCTCGCCGTACCTGATCGTTCTATGTTTGGAAGAGGAAATTCGCAGCCTGCGCCAAAACTGCCAGAAGATGTCCTTTTCCAAAGCACCCCTTGAGAACAAAAGCGCAAACGAACAATAGTGAAACAGTTTTTTATGCCTTTTCAGCCGCTTGTCGGAAATGGTCGGATCAACCAAAACATCCAACCAGTCCATATCAGCATGCGCCAACGCGCCGGCAAAATCAACATTCATCGCTTCGGCCGCCGCCAACCAACTTTTGCTGTCAGGCAAAGGAAACCAGCAGGAATCGTTAAAAATGGCAAGTCGGCGGATGCGGTTGCGTTCGGGATAAACTGCCAAGATGCCGTCTCGATAGCCGCCGAAATCGTAACCGAAATTTGGTCTGATCAGGATTTGGTGGGCAAAGGGTCGGATCAAGTCCAACTCGGCCTGTGAAAGCGGGGCATTGCTGACAACGACAGGTGCGTAACCTTCGGACAGAAGGTATTTGATCGAAGTCAGATGACCTTGGCTGAGAAAGGGGTCAGGAAAGACAAGGTAAATGGCACATTTTTCCGATAAAACCACCGATCCCTTTACGGTTTTGATTTTAGATGCCAATATCAGATCATAATAAAATCTGGCTAAGACGTGGTCAAATAGGGTTGACGGAACATTCAACACCTGCCGGACAATTCTAACAATTTCATTTATTACTTTTTGATGTGACCGGCGCTGCACGTTGGACGTCCTCAAATTTTTCACCAAACGAACGGGTTGCCCCTAGAATTCCTTGAACCAGGCATCGCAAAGCCTGTGCACAGACGTGCGCAGTGGCCTTGCGCAAGGATAATGGCACCGCCCTCGCCCCAGCCGTGCCGCAAGATCAAGACGTCCCTACATCTTTGGGCCTATACCGCACCCCGCAGCGTTTAACGCCTTAGATTATAACGAAATCTGAGACGGTCAAGACGGTGTTCGCGCTCAGTTGGGCGATCTGAACGGCTGCGGTGGCCCCGGTGCCGTCGGCGTCATAGGACAAGACACCCGTTGATTGGTTATAAACAATCCGGTCCGTGTTATCGTGGCTGGCCGTGATGCCCAAGCCGCCCCAGAATGCATCGGCCCCCAAAGCGCCGGTGACATTGCCAAGGCCCGCCATGACCGACTTGGCCAGCCAGATATCATCATTGGCTCCGTTGAAATCGATCACGGTGTCTTTGTTGGCGGTGCTGCTGAGCGTTGAATTGAAGACAAAAACATCCGCCCCCGCTCCGCCCGTCAGGACATCGGTGCCCAAACCACCGACCAGAGTGTCAGCGCCGTTGCCGCCGATCAAACTGTCGTTGCCAGCGCCGCCCTCAAGGCTGTCGTTGAAGGCCGACCCGGTCAGGACGTTGGCCCCAGCATTGCCCAGCAAGATCAGGCCGTTGGCGGCCAAGGCGCCGTTGACGTTAAGTGCGGTGGTTCCGGTGGACACCGCAGCCGCTGCAGTTCCGGTTCCAATAACAACCCGTTCCACCGCGACACCCGATGTCAGGGTCAAGGTGCTGGCTGAGGTTGCGGTAAAGCGCAGTTCATCTGTCCCCGACAGGCCGGCGATCACTTCCCCCGTCACCAGGTCGGTCGCAAGGGCGACCACGAAAACATCATTGCCTTCTGCGCCCATAAGGCTATCCGCCCCTGCCCCGCCGGTCAGCGTGTCTGCACCCGTCCCGCCGGTCAGCGTATCGGCAAACTTTGATCCGGTCAGGGTGGCGGACCCCCCGGTGTTGGTCAAACTGAAGCCAAAGCTGCCACCCGTGACCGCAGCAAGCGACATGGCCACCCCGTTAGAGGTCAGCGCAGCCGTGCCCGCATTGCTTGTGGCAGAGGTCGCCGTCCATGCGGCCGTCACGGTCGCAGCCAAGGTCGCACCGGCGGCCACGCTAAACATGTCGCCGCCACCAAGGTCAGTGATGGTGTCGCTGCCAACCGCCACGGTGAAGATGTCGTTTCCCGCGCCGCCGGTCAGGTTGTCATTGCCGGATCCGCCGATCAGGATGTCATTGCCGGACCCGCCGTTCAGCGTGTCGGCATAGATCGATCCCGTCAGCGTGTTGTTGCCAGCATTTCCGGTGATCGTTACGGCGTTTGTCATGGCCTCGGCGTTCACATTCAGCGCCGTGGTTGCGGTGGTATCTGCCGCACCGGACGTGCCGGTTCCAATCACAATCCGTTCGACCGCCACCAAAGAGGTCAGCGTCAGCGTGCCGGCGGTGGTTGTGGTAAAGCGCACCTCGTCGGTCCCTGCGCCCCCCGTGACACTCTCACCCGGCCAAAAATCAGCAACCGTTGCGAGGAGGAACAGATCATCCCCGTCGCCCCCCAGCAGCGTATCGACCCCTGCAGCGCCGGTGATCGTGTCATTCCCGCCCCCACCGTCGATCTGGTTGGCCCCTGTGCCGCCGACCAAAGTATCGCCGTAGCCAGACCCCGTCAGGTTTTCGACTGTGGTCAAAGTATCTGTGCCGGCCCCACCCGTCGCCTGCGCCGTTGTCAGGGCAAGGCTTACCGAAACACCTGCCCCAGCACCGGCGTAAGAAGCCGTATCCGCCCCGACGCCGCCGCTCAGCGCATCGTTGCCCGCGCCGCCGTCCAATGTGTCATCGCCCATCCCGCCGGACAAAGTGTCGTTACCGTCGCCGCCCATCAAAGTGTTGGCCGCTGAGTTTCCGGTCATCACGTTGGCCAAAAGATTGCCCGTTCCGTCGATCGCAGCGCTGCCTGTCAGGATTAGGTTCTCGACATTGGCGCCCAAGGTGTAGGTCATTGCCGTCTGAACCAGGTCGGTGCCGGACTCTGCAAGCTCTGTGACACTGTCCAAGGCGCTGTCCACGCCGTAGGCGTCATCCCCCGTGCCACCTGCCATGCTGTCATTGCCCGTGCCGCCGAACAACGAGTCATGTCCGGTACCGCCTAGCAGAGTATCGGCCAAACCAGACCCCGTGAAAGACGCAGCCCCCCCCACATTGGCCATGGTAAAGCCGTTTGTCCCCGAAACAACCGCCGAGACGTCAACCGAGAACCCTGCCGAGGACAGGTTGGCCACGCCGCTATTGGCTGTCTCAGAGGTGGCGGTCCACCCCACGGTTACAGTCGCATTGACGGTCGCCCCTGCAGACACGGTCAGCACATCGGCGCCACTCAAATCCGTGATGGTATCTGTGCCCGAAGATATGACCAGCCTGTCGTTATCCGCCCCACCCGTCAGGATGTCATCGCCTGCCCCCCCTGTCAGGCTATCGTCGCCCGCCCGCCCCACGAGCGTGTCATTTCCACTGGCACCGACAAGGGTGTCGGACAGGGACGATCCGGTCAGAACGGTGGCGTTGCCGGTGTTTGTGACCGTAAAGCCTGCGTCACCGTTGGTAACGGCGGACAGGTTCACCTCAAAACCCGCCGTCGAAAGCATGGCGGTGCCGCGGTTGCTGGTGCCGAGTGTTGCCGAAAAAGCCGCAGAGACTGTGGCGTTGACACCAGACCCCTCGGCCACAATCAAGACATCTGCTCCGCTCAGGTCGCTAATGGCATCCGTGCTGGCCAACACAACGAAGATATCGCTGCCCGCATCACCGGTCAGAGTGCTGTTTCCACCAAGGCCCACCAAAATGTCGGCCTTGGCACCACCCGCAATCGTGTCGTTCCCGGCATAATCCCCGATCACAACATCGCCCGCGAGGCTGCCTTTCAAAAACAGCGGGCAATCCCCGTTCGAGCCGCCATAAGTCACATAGGTCGCCGCGGTTGGCGCTCCGTTTGCATCAATTCCAGCGACCGCGACGGTCAGATCGTCAAAACCGTCATTGTTCACATCTTCGACTTCGGCTGAGGCCAGGCCACGAACTTGCAGGGCATCTATGAAAGACGACAGGTCAAACTCTGAATAATCAAACGTGCTGGGATCGAAACTGACGGGCAGGCCATCCAGATCAATCGAGATCGGAATATATGTCTGGGGATCAAACGGGCCTGAAAAGCCATAAATGACAATGCTAACGTCATGTCTGGTGCCCGTCATATCTATCCAAAAGGCAGTGACAGGCACATCATCAACGCCGTCGCCGTTTAAGTCAGACACATTGCCAACAGTAATGTTAAAGCTGTTCAACAACGCCAGCGCCACTTGGGGATCGGCGAAATATCCGGCATCGACCAGATAACTGGCAAAGTTTTCGAGCGAAGACAGATCCGAAATGCTAGGTAAACTTGGCAAGGGCATACTCATATCAAGACGTTATCGAAAGATAATTAGCCTTCAACGAAGGGAAGTAAAGTAATG
>JBAXLX010000056.1:0-14453 GCA_037134595.1 Pseudomonadota bacterium | reverse complement strand
ACGAGGGCAGTTCGCCCCGTCCCACAGCAGCGTTTCGATCAGTTTCAGCCCGGGTGCATCAGCCCCGTCACGTAGCGCGCTTTCCAATGCGCTTCCTCCCACTCGCCGGCAAAGGTGGAATCTTGCACCACCCCGCCGCCCACGTTCAGCACGATGCCTCCATCTGCCGCCAAGGTCAGCGTGCGGATCGCCACCGAAAAGCAGCTTTCGTCATCCGGTGCCATCCAGCCAATCGCCCCGCAATAGGCCCCACGTGGCATCGGTTCCACCTCGCGTATGATCTGCATCGCGCGGATCTTGGGCGCGCCGGTGATCGACCCGCAGGGAAACAGCGCCCCCATCAGCCCCGTCATCGACGGCGGCTCGACCAGATCGCCCACCACGCGGCTGATCATCTGGTGCAAGGTCGCATAGCTTTCCACCGCAAACAGCGCAGGCACTTTGACCGATCCGACTTTGGCAATCCGCGCGATGTCATTGCGCAGCAAATCGACGATCATCAGGTTCTCTGCCCGCCCCTTTTCCGATGCACGCAACTCTTGCGCCAATTCGGCATCGCGCACCGGGTCAGGATCGCGCGGCGCGGTGCCTTTCATCGGGCGGCTTTCAATCCGCCCGCCCGCATCGGTGCGCACAAACAACTCGGGCGAGCGCGAGATCAGCACGGGCACATCTGCGCCCTCGGCCCGCAAATCGACAAAAGCGCCGTAGCCGACCGATTGGCGCGCCCGCAGCGCGCCGTATACCCCAAGGGCGGTTCCGGCGCGCAAATGGCTTTGCATCGGAAAGGTCAGGTTGATCTGATAACAATCACCGGAGGCGATATAGGCTTTGACCTGATCAAAGGCCGCAGCATACTGCGCTTGCGATATCATCGGCACGGCCGGATCCAAAGCCACACCCGCCCGCCCCTCTGCCGCGGCCTGCGCCAACAGATAGCTTGCATCTTGCGGGCAGTCATAAATGCCAAAGCACATCAACGGCCCCGCAGCCTTGGGCATCAGCCCGCCCAACCGCGGTTCCAAGGCGTAGCCCGCCTCATAGGCGATCCAGCCCGCAACCCAATGTCCCTTCGCCCGCGCCGCATCCAGAGCTGCCAGAGCATGGACCACCTCGCCCGCGTCCTGCGCCACAACCGTGCCGCGCGCGCCATCAAACAAGGCCGCCTGCCCCTTCGGACCGTGTTCCACCAAGATCATGCAGGCCCCCCTTTCCCCATCCCAAGACCTAGTGCCGCAACGCGCCCCCCGCCACCCAACATCCACCGCATTTTGCTGCCAAAAGCGACATTGGCCGCCCAAAGATTGTCCTGCGCAGGCTTTAAACCCAACCCAAAAGCTATTCAGCGCTGGACAGAGGGCCAAATCAGCGGTTCTCTAGCGCCAGCCACACCGCGCGTGTCGCTCGAACCAAAAACGACAAACAGGGAACCAGGAGGCTAGTCATGGCGGATAAGTCCACCGACAAAGACCACAACGAGGATCTTAAGATCCTGCACGGCATGGGCTATGCCCAAGAGCTGTCACGCTCGATGTCGAAATTTTCGAACTTTGCGATTTCATTCTCGATCATCTGCATTCTGTCTGGCGGCATCAACTCTTTTGCGCAAGCGATCGGGTCGGTTGGCGGCGCGGGCGCTGGCATTGGCTGGATCGTGGGCTGCGTGCTGTCTGGCATGTTCGCCCTGTCGATGGCGCAGGTCGCCTCGGCCTTCCCAACGGCGGGCGGGCTGTATCACTGGGGTTCCATTCTTGGGAACCGGTTTTGGGGCTGGCTGACGGCGTGGCTGAACCTTTTGGGCCTGATCACGGTTCTGGGGGCCATTAACATCGGCACGGCCTATTATTTTGCCGGCACCTTCGGGGGCATGTTCGGCTTCACGGGCACCGATATGCAGGTTGTGGTCTTTGTGGCCGCGATCACTATCGTTCAGGCCATCTTCAACCATGTCGGCATCAAGGCCACAACCTTCCTGACCGATATCTCGGGCTGGATTATCTTTGCGACCACAGCGGTTCTGGTTCTGGCCTGCCTGTTTTACGCACCCGCCATCGACATCTCGCGGTTGTGGACCTTCCACAACTACTCGGGCGAGGCGGGCGGCAATGTCTTCCCGCAGTCGGACAACATGGGCTATCTGTTCGTGCTGTGCCTGTTGCTGCCGGTCTATACGATCACCGGCTATGACGCTTCGGCGCATACCTCGGAAGAAACCAAGAATGCCGCCCATTCGGTGCCCAAGGGCATCATCAACGCGGTGATCTGGTCGTCGCTGGTGGGCTGGGTCATGGTCTGCGCCATCACCTTGGCCATTCCCGATCTGGGCGTTGCGGCCGGCCAAGGCTGGGGGATGTTCTACGCCACCTTGGACGCGATCCTGCCCGCAGGTCTGAAAAACGTGATCTATCTGGGCATCTTGATCACCCAGTTGATTTGCGGTTTGGCCACAGTCACGTCGGCGTCGCGCATGCTGTTCGCCTTCTCGCGCGATGACGGGATGCCGGTTGGCTCGAAAGCCCTTGCGACCGTTTCGGCCAAGTACCGCACACCGGTGAACGCGATCTGGACGGCCACGGTTCTGTGTATCCTCTATGTGATCCTTGCGCTGAGCATCAAACTGGATGGCACCTCGATCTATGTGATCGTCGTGAACTCGACACTGGTGTTCTTGTTCTTGTCCTTCACCGTGCCGCTGGTGGCAGGCATGCTCGCCTTTGGCGGGCCGAAATGGCGGCAACCGGGCCCTTGGGCTATGTCGGCGGGCCTGTATAAACTGGTCACTGTCTTGTCGATCGTCGGCATGGGCGTGATCTTGTTTATCGCCATCGCCCCGCCGAACGAGCGGGTGCTTTACGTTGTGGCAGGCTTCCTTGCCTTGGCACTGATCTTGTGGGTCGCGGTCGAAAACCGCCGCTTTGAAGGCCCGCCGACAGGCGAGCGCATCGCCGCCCGTAAAGCCGCCATTGCCGCCGCCGAGCGTGCCGTGGGCGAAAAGGGCTGATCAAGCCCCAAAGCTAACGTCAGGGCCGGGGGGCAACCTCCGGCCCTTTCCTATTTCCCTCTTTCATAAGTGCCCAAATATCCCGCAGGAGGTCCGCAGCGCTGCGCAAGCCCTTCGGGGGGCGTAAAGTGCGGCGTTGGGAATCCCCTTGCGCCCCCGCTTGCCACGGCTATAACCCGCAAAGTTTTGCCGTAAGGGGGCCGCCATGCCAAAAAGAACCGATATCAAATCCATCATGATCATCGGCGCGGGCCCCATCGTCATCGGCCAAGCCTGCGAGTTTGACTATTCGGGCGCGCAAGCCTGCAAGGCGCTGCGCGAAGAAGGCTACCGCGTCATCCTCGTCAACTCGAACCCCGCCACGATTATGACCGATCCGGGGCTGGCCGATGCGACCTATATCGAACCGATCACGCCCGAAGTCGTTGCCAAGATCATCGAAAAAGAGCGGCCCGATGCGCTGTTGCCCACCATGGGCGGGCAGACGGGGCTGAACACGGCGCTGGCCTTGGCCGATCTGGGCGTTCTGGCCAAATTCAATGTCGAGCTGATCGGCGCCAAGCGCGAGGCCATCGAAATGGCCGAAGACCGCAAGCTCTTTCGCGAGGCGATGGACCGGATCGGCCTTGAAAACCCCAAAGCCACGATCATCGCCGCGCCCAAACTGCCCACCGGCAAATACGACATCGCCGCCGGCGTGGCCGAAGCGATTGCGGCCCTAGACTATGTGGGCCTGCCCGCCATCATCCGCCCCGCCTTTACCTTGGGCGGGACGGGCGGCGGTGTGGCCTATAACCGCGACGATTACGCGGCCATCGTTCGCTCTGGCCTGGAAGCCTCGCCCATGGCGCAGGTCTTGGTCGACGAATCCCTGCTGGGCTGGAAAGAATTTGAGATGGAGGTGGTGCGCGACAAAGCCGACAACGCCATCATCGTCTGCGCCATTGAAAACATAGATCCCATGGGCGTGCATACCGGTGACAGCATCACCGTAGCCCCCGCCCTGACGCTGACCGATAAAGAATACCAGATCATGCGCAACGGCTCTATCGCCGTGCTGCGCGAGATCGGGGTGGAGACCGGCGGGTCAAACGTGCAATGGGCGATCAACCCCGCCGATGGGCGCATGGTCGTGATCGAGATGAACCCCCGCGTCAGCCGCTCGTCGGCGCTGGCCTCCAAGGCCACGGGCTTTCCGATTGCCAAAATCGCCGCCAAACTGGCCGTTGGCTATACGCTGGACGAGTTGGACAACGACATCACCAAGGTCACGCCTGCGTCGTTTGAACCCTCGATCGACTATGTCGTCACCAAAATCCCGCGCTTTGCCTTTGAGAAATTCCCCGGCGCCGTCCCCAACCTAACCACCGCGATGAAATCGGTTGGCGAAGTGATGGCCATTGGCCGCACCATCCACGAATCGATGCAAAAGGCGCTGGCCAGCCTTGAAACTGGCCTGTCCGGCTTTGACGAAATCGCCATCCCCGGCGCACCTGACCGCGCCGCCATCACCAAGGCCCTGTCCGAAGCCACCCCCGACCGTCTGCGCACCATCGCCCAAGCCATGCGCCACGGCCTGTCAGATGCCGACATCAACGCCATCACCGCCTTTGACCCGTGGTTTCTTGCCCGCATCCGCGAGATCATCGACACCGAGGCTATGGTGACAAAATCCGGCCTGCCCGTCACCGCCGACGGTATCCGCAAGCTGAAGATGATGGGCTTTACCGATGCCCGCTTGGCCAAACTGACCGGCCGTGACGAGGGGCAAATACGCCGTGCCCGCCGCAATCTTGGGGTGCAGGCCGTCTTCAAACGGATCGACACCTGTGCCGCCGAATTCGAAGCGCAAACCCCCTATATGTATTCCACCTACGAATCCCCCGCGATGGGCGATGTGGAATGCGAAGCGCGCCCGTCGAATGCCAAAAAGGTTGTGATCCTTGGCGGCGGCCCCAACCGCATCGGTCAGGGGATCGAGTTTGACTATTGCTGCTGCCATGCCTGCTACGCGCTGACAGCGGCGGGCTATGAAACCATCATGGTCAACTGCAACCCCGAGACGGTCTCGACCGACTATGACACCTCTGACCGGCTGTATTTCGAACCGCTTACGCTGGAACATGTGCTGGAAATCCTGCGGGTCGAGCAGGAAAATGGCACGCTGCACGGGGTGATCGTGCAATTCGGCGGCCAGACGCCCTTGAAGCTGGCGCAAGCGCTGGCCAACGAAGGCATCCCGATCTTGGGCACCACGCCCGATGCGATTGATCTGGCCGAAGACCGCGAACGCTTCCAGCAACTTCTGCACAAACTGGGCCTGAAACAACCGCACAACGGCACCGCCCGTTCACGCGACGAGGCGTTTGCCGTGGCCAAAGACGTGGGCTACCCGCTGGTCATCCGCCCCTCTTTCGTCTTGGGCGGACGCGCGATGGAGATCATCCGCGACGATGCGCAATTGGACCGCTATATCGCCACGGCGGTGCAGGTGTCCGGCTCTAGCCCCGTGCTGCTTGACAGCTACCTGTCCGGCGCGATCGAGGTTGACGTGGATGCGCTGTGTGACGGCAGTGCTGTGCATGTGGCAGGCATCATGGAGCATATCGAAGAGGCCGGCGTGCATTCGGGCGATTCCGCCTGCTGCCTGCCGCCCCATTCGCTGTCTGCCGCCACCGTGGCAGAGCTGAAAAAGCAAACCGTGCAAATGGCCTTGGCGCTGAATGTCGTCGGCCTGATGAACGTGCAATTCGCCATCAAAGACGGCGTGATTTTCGTGCTAGAGGTCAACCCCCGCGCCAGCCGCACCGTGCCATTTGTCGCCAAAGCCACCGATTCGGCGATTGCCTCGATCGCGGCACGGCTGATGGCGGGCGAAAAGCTGTCCGCCTTCCCGATGCGCGCACCCTATCCCGAAGGTGTGGGCCCCGACAGCCCGCTGCCCTTGGCCGACCCTTTGACGCTGGCCAACCCGCAAACCCCGTGGTTCAGCGTGAAAGAGGCAGTCCTGCCCTTTGCCCGCTTCCCCGGCGTTGATCCTGTTCTGGGGCCAGAAATGCGCTCTACCGGCGAAGTGATGGGCTGGGATCGCAGCTTTGCGCTGGCCTTCCTGAAAGCCCAGATGGGCGCAGGCGTGATCCTGCCCGACACAGGCCGCGCCTTTGTGTCGATCAAGGATATGGACAAAACCCCCGCCTTCGCCGCCGCGATGCAAGACCTGAGCGCGCAAGGTTTCGAGATCGTCGCCACCAAAGGCACCGCCGCTTGGCTGACCACGCAGGGGGTGACATCCACCCCCGTCGCCAAAGTCTACGAAGGCCGCCCCAATATCGTCGACCGCCTGAAAAACGACGAGATCGCCTTGGTGATGAACACCACCGAGGGCACCCAAGCGGTCAGCGACAGCCGCGACATCCGCCGCGTCGCGCTGATGGACAAAATCCCCTACTTCACCACCGCCGCCGCCAGCATCGCCGCAGTTGCTGCCATGCGGGCACGCGGGGAAGGGTACGGGGTTCGCACGTTGCAGGGGTAAGGCGAACAGCCTTACTCTGCCCACACTCGCACAGCCTTGACCCATAACTGGGTCGGGCTGACCCCTGCCTTCGGGTCCAACCGCACATCCTTTGGCCCCGGATAGGTGCCAAAGCGCGCCTTGTGCCAGCCTTCGGCCAGCAACTTGCTGCCAGTGTTCATCAAAGGGCCAAGCAGGGCGAAAAGGGCAAAGACGACGACCGTGGTGAGGGTGTTGTCCACCACCGCGTCCAGCCAATAGACCTTGGCCAGAAAGGCCAAACTGGCCACCACAAAGGGCCCAAAGGTCAACACCGCCGCCCCCCGCATCGGGCCAAGCTTCATCGCCGCATCAAACAGCGCCAGATAGGCCCGCGCCACACCACGCAACACGACATTCACGGCTTGGGGCATCGTATCCTCCGCTCAACACCCCGCGACTTTAGGGCGCGAAGCAAACAAACGCTACCCCAAACCCACCCCCTACCCAACCGGCCCCCTGCGCCCTATATTCCCCCAAACCCCTCAGGAGGATGCGATGTTTCTGGTCAATCGCCGCAAGATGGACATGGTCACCCCCGACAAGGCCCTGCCCGGTCGCCCGACCCCGCTGCCCACGGCAGAGCGGCACTTTTTGTCGGGGATTGCGCTGAAATCCCCCGTCCCTGACGGCTTTGAACAGGCCATGTTCGGCATGGGCTGCTTTTGGGGCGTCGAGCGCAAGTTTTACAACCTTGCGGGCGTTTGGCTGACCATGACGGGCTATGCGGCAGGGTTTACGCCCAATCCGACCTATCAAGAAACCTGCACCCAGCTGACCGGCCATAACGAGGTGGTGCGGGTGATCTATGACCCGGCGGTGATCAGCTATGAGGCGCTGTTAAAGACCTTCTGGGAGGGGCACGACCCCACCCAAGGCATGCGCCAAGGCAATGATGTCGGCTCGACCTACCGCTCGGGCATTTACACCTATTCGCCCGAGCAAGAGGCCGCCGCCAAATCCAGCAAACTGGCCTATCAAGCGGCCCTATCGGCCAAGGGCTTTGGGGTGATCACCACCGAAATCCTGCCAGCGCCCGTGTTTTACTATGCCGAAGATTACCACCAGCAATATCTTGAGAAAAATCCCAACGGCTATTGCGGCGTGGGCGGCACGGGGGTGACCTGTCCGATCGGGGTGAAGGTGCAAGCCTAAGCCTTGACGCTGCGGGCTTGGCGGCCTATCGCCGCCGCTGACACCCGCAGCACAAAGGCTTGGCCCATGCCCACGTTCACCGCCCTTACATCTCTTGTCGGCGAGGATGCCGCCAACGCCTTGGCCGAAGCGCTTGAAAAGCTAAATCCCGAACCTGTGGGTGTCGGCGTGTTCGAGATCGAAGACGACTCGGGCCTGTGGGAAGTTGGCGCCTATTTCATCGAGCCGCCGGATATGGTCATGCTGGAAGTGCTGGCCTTGGCCTTTAGCGCCAAGCCCTTCGCCGTATCCGAACTGCCAGAGGTCGACTGGGTCGCCAAAGTCAAGCGCGAGTTATCGCCGGTCGAGGCGGGGCGGTTTTTCGTTTACGGCAGCCACGACGCCGAATTGGTGCCCGCCGTTCTGGCCCAAGGCGACCGCGTGGCCCTGCTGATCGAGGCGACCGTGGCCTTTGGCACCGGCCACCATGGCACCACGCTGGGCTGTTTGCGCGCGTGGGACAGGCTGTATGATGCGGGCCTGCGCCCTGCCAAAGTGGCCGATATCGGCTGCGGCACCGCCGTGCTGGCGATGGCGGCGGCGGCGGTTTTGCCCGATGCGCTGATCATCGCCTCCGACATTGATCAGGTCGCCGTTGATGTGGCCGAGGCGAATGTGGCGGTGAACGGCCTGACGAGCCGCATCGTCTGCCTTGAAGCGGCAGGTTTTGCCCATCCGCAGATCAAAGCGGCAGCGCCCTTTGATCTGATCTTCGCCAATATCCTCAAAGGCCCGCTGATCGAACTGGCCCCCGCTATGGCGCAACACTGCGCGCACAAGGGCTTGGTGATCTTGTCAGGTCTGCTGGTGGTGCAGGCCGAGGCGATTACCGCCGCTTATGTCGAGGCAGGCTTTACCCCCGTCTCACGCGAAGACTTGGGCGAATGGTCGGCCTTGGTCTTGCAGCGCGCCTAAACAAAAGGCCGCTGCAACGCGCAGCGGCCCAACGTCTGGCATCGGTCGAAGGGCTTAACGGCCGATCAACTCGATATCGCCACGGCACAGGCCGATGTCGTCAAGCTCGCGGTTGGTCAGGCGGTTCAACGACTTGCGCGTGATGCGGGCCGAGTTCCAAGCCTGCACGGCTTCGACAGCAGCGCCGACGGATTGCACGACACGGTATAGGGTAACAGCGCCAAACGGTGCTACAGAAGATGTCTCAAAGCTGGACATTGCGGGAGTCCTTTCCAAACTGCACAAGAATGAAGCGGATTTCCGCTTCCGATGCTGTGGAAATAGTCTTGCTGCAGATGCAAAGCAACCCAACCTGCTGCAAGGCCGCGTTGCACGGGGCGCATGGCTGGGCGTCATGCTTTTGCATTGTTTTTGTTATGTAATTTTCATTAATCCGCCCAATGTGTCGCCCTTCCCCCTCAACCTGCCGCTTTCTGCACCTGCACAGTCGCCCACAGGCCGCGCGAAAGCGCTTGGCGGATGTTCTCTTTTCGTGCTAGGGCTGAACCCGGCTAGAACAAGGGGATAACAATGCGGGTGCTGGGGATTGATCCGGGCTTGCGCAACCTGGGCTGGGGGGTGATTGATGTGGTGGGGGCAAGAATCACCCATGTCGCCAATGGCATCTGCCATTCTGACGCCGATGATGGTGCCCTAGCCCAGCGCTTGGTGTCGCTGCACGCCCAACTGACCGAGGTGCTGCGCACCTATGCCCCCGATGCCGCGGCGGTGGAACATACCTTTGTCAATAAAGACGCCGTGGCCACGCTGAAACTGGGTCAAGCGCGCGGCATTGCTTTGCTGGTGCCGGCCCAAGCCGGGCTGACGATTGGCGAATATGCGCCCAATGCGGTGAAAAAGGCGGTGGTGGGCGTGGGCCATGCCGCCAAAGCGCAGGTTGATCATATGGTGCGCCTGCAACTGCCCGGCGTGGTGATTGCAGGCCCCGATGCGGCTGACGCTCTGGCCATTGCCATTTGTCACGCGCATCATCTGCAAAGTGCAGGCCGCTTGGAAGCGGCTGTCAGAAGGGCTGCGGAATGATTGGCAAACTGTCGGGCGTGGTGGATTGGAAGGGCAGCGATCAGGTGCTGCTGGATGTGCGCGGCGTGGGCTATATCGTCCATGTCAACGACCGAACCTTGGCCAGCCTGCCCCCTGCGGGCGAGGCGGCCTCGCTTTATACCGATCTTTTGGTGCGCGAAGACCTGTTGCAGCTGTTCGGCTTTCTGACCCTGTTCGAGCGGGAATGGCACCGGCTGTTGATGACGGTGCAAGGGGTCGGGGCGAAAGCCTCGATGGCGATGCTGGGGGCTTTGGGGGCCGAAGGGGTGGCGCGGGCGATTGCTTTGGGCGATGCGCGGTCGATCCAGTCTGCCCCCGGAATTGGCCCCAAACTGGCGCAGCGGGTGATTTTAGAGCTGAAATCCAAAGCGCCCGCCATGATGGCCTTGGGCGGCACCATGCCCGCCGCCAGCGTGATTGAGCCGATAGACGCACCCGAAACCGCCGCCCCGCCCAAGCGCCGCACAGCTACCGCGCCGCCCCCCCCTGTGTCGAACCGTGCCGCCTTTGCCGCTGATGCGCTATCGGCCTTGGTCAATCTGGGCTATGCGCAGGGGGATGCGGCGCAAGCTGTGATGACCATCTCGGCGGAAAACCCTGAAGGCGACACTGCCGCGCTGATCCGCGCCGCCCTGAAACTTTTGGCCCCGAAGTAAATGGACCCGCACCGCCCCACCAGCCCGCAAGAGCAGCCCCAAGACCTTGACCGCGCCCTGCGGCCCCAAACGCTGGACGATTTTGTCGGCCAAGCCGAAGCCCGCGCCAATCTGCGCGTCTTTATCCAGTCGGCCAAGACGCGGGGCGAGGCGATGGATCACACCCTGTTTCACGGCCCCCCCGGCTTGGGCAAGACCACGCTTGCCCAGATCATGGCGCGCGAATTGGGGGTGGGGTTTCGCATGACATCCGGTCCGGTTCTGGCCAAACCGGGCGATCTGGCGGCGATCTTGACCAATCTGGAACCCAAGGATGTGCTGTTCATCGACGAAATCCACCGCCTGTCCCCCGTGGTGGAAGAGGTTCTGTACCCCGCGCTTGAAGATTTCGCCCTTGATCTGGTGATCGGCGAAGGGCCTGCCGCGCGCACCGTGCGCATTGAATTGCAGCCCTTTACGCTGGTGGGGGCCACCACGCGGTTGGGCCTGCTGACCACCCCGCTGCGCGACCGCTTTGGCATTCCGACACGGCTGGAGTTTTACACCGAAGACGAGCTTGACCTGATCGTCACCCGCGGCGCGCGCCTTTTGGGCATAGCGTCAGACCCCGCAGGAACCCGCGAAATCGCCCGCCGCGCGCGCGGCACCCCGCGCATCGCGGGCCGCTTGCTGCGCCGTGTGGTCGATTTTGTCACGGTTGAGGGCGATGGCCGCCTGACCCAAGCGATTGCCGACCATGCCCTAACCCGCCTTGGTGTCGATCATCTGGGCCTAGACGGCAACGACCGCCGCTATCTGTCCCTTCTGGCCGAACATTACGGCGGCGGTCCGGTCGGGGTGGAAACCATCGCCGCCGCCCTGTCAGAGGCGCGCGATGCGATTGAAGAGGTGATTGAACCCTTCTTGCTGCAACAGGGCCTGATCCTGCGCACCCCGCGCGGGCGGATGCTGGGGCAAAAGGCATGGCGGCATTTGGGGCTGGATGCTCCGCGCTTGCCCGGTCAATCCGACCTGTTCGACGGCTAGGCTTTTACCCCATCCGCCGCAGCCGCTTTGCTGGCAAGCGACGCCACCACCAGCAACAGCAAAGCCACCGCACCGTAAGTAAAGCGAAAGCCCACGTGCTGGGCGACATAGCCAATCACCGACGGGGCCAAAAGATAGCCCGTATAGCCAATCATCGTTGTCGTGGCGATCCCCGACCCCGGCGGCAATCCCGGATAATTGCCCGCAGCCGAGAACATGATCGGCACCATATTGGCCACCCCGATCCCCGCCAGCGCAAAGCCCGCAATCGCCACCTCGCTGCTGGGCGCGAGTGAGGCCACAATCAGCCCGACCGCCCCCATCATTCCCGAAGCGCGCAGCGTCAGCACCGCGCCAAAGCGGTTGCGCACCGCATCGCCCAAAAAGCGTACAATCGCCATAGCGCCGGAGAACAGCCCAAAGGCCAACCCTTGCCGTGTCAGATCAGCGCCCAGTTCGGCTTTGACATAAACCGCCGCCCAATCCAGCACCGCGCCCTCTGGCACCATGGAAAACAGCGCCATGGCCCCCAGCACATACAAAATCGCCACGCGCGGGAACATGCGGGCCTTGGGCTTTTCGGCCTCTGCCGCGTGGGGGGGATCGTTCACGATAAAGCGGCTGGCAACAGCCAGCGTCACCGCACAAATCAGCGCCACGCCCAAGGCTTGGGCGTCATAGCCAAAGGAGGCAATCGCTTGGCCCCCCAAAGCGCCACCGATAAAGCCGCCCAAGCTCCAAAACCCGTGCGAGGACGACATGATGGCGCGGCCCATGTGCCGTTCAACCGCGACCGCATTGGCGTTCATCGCCACATCCATGCAGCCGCCAAAGGCCCCGAACAGGAACAGGAACGGAATTGCCAGCCAAGGTGACGGTGCTAAGATCATCAAGGGAAACATCGGGATGAAACACGATGCAAAAACAATCACCATCCGGCGCGACCCGTGGCGGGCAATCAACTTGCCCGCAAAGATCATCGCCGACACAGCGCCCAGCCCGATCATCACGATCAAGACCCCCATGACGCCCGAGCGCAGCCCGTGGCGTTCCATCATCTGGGGAATCTGCGGCGCCCAAGCGCCCATGTTGAACCCGTTGATAAAGAACAAGGCGGCAACGGCCCAGCGGCCCCAGATCGCGTGTTTGGTCATGGCGTTCTCCGTTCGGGTCAGGGGGGTGGGCTATGCGCCCACCTTAGCCCAGCGCTTCATTGCAGCGTTTGCAGGTGCCGGGGTGTTTGTGGCTGCCCACATCGGGCAGCACTTTCCAGCAGCGTTCGCATTTGTGGCCATTCCCAGTATCGCCAATTACAACTACTGAAACGCCAGCAACGTCATCCAGACGAAACGCGCCGGTTGGGTGCGCCATTTCGTCGGGAACATCGCTTGCATCAACTATTACGCCAGAAACGATGAAAATATCGCTCAAAACCTCTGGAGGCGTTCGTCGAATCACTAGGAGCAACTCAGGGTCCGTAACAGTCAACGTCAGGTCTTCAACTTCTAGGCTGGAGCCAATTCGTTTCGCTTTTCGTTCTTCCTCGATAGCCCCCGTAACCACACGGCGAATACGTCGCAGGCCTTCCCATTTGGCCGACAGCGCGGGGTTCAGCCAAGCTTTGGGCGTTTGCGGGAAGTCTTGCAGATGCAGGCTGCTGTCGTCACCGGGGTAACGGCACAGCCAAACCTCTTCCATGGTAAAGACCAAGATCGGAGCCAGCCATGTCGTCAGGCGGTGAAACAGAATGTCCAGAACCGTGCGCGCCGAACGGCGGGTCAGGCTGGTGGGCGCATCGCAATAGAGTGAATCCTTGCGGATGTCGAAATAGACCGCCGACAGATCGGTCGTGGCAAAGGTGAACAGCTTTTGGAACACGCCTTGGAAGTCGTATTTGCCAAAGCCCTCGCGCACCTCGGCGTCAAGCTCGGCCAAGCGGTGCAGCACCCATTGTTCCAGCTCTGGCATATCGGCGGCATCGACCCGCTCGGCTTCGGAGAAGTCTTTGAGGTTGCCCAGCAAGAACCGCATCGTGTTGCGCAGGCGGCGGTAGCTGTCGGCCACGCCTTTGAGGATCTCTTTGCCAATGCGCAAATCCAGCGTGTAATCGGCCTGCGCCACCCATAGGCGCAGGATATCTGCGCCGTATTCGTCGATCACGGCTTGGGGGGCCACGGTATTGCCCAAGGACTTGGACATTTTCATGCCCTTTTCGTCCAGCGTGAAGCCATGGGTCAAAACCCCGCGATAGGGCGCGCGGCCCTTGGTGCCGCAGGCTTGCAACAGCGAGGAGTGGAACCACCCGCGATGCTGATCCGTGCCCTCTAGGTACAGGTCGGCAATGCCATCCGCACTGCCATCGGGGCGGTCGCGCAGCACAAAGGCGTGGGTCGAGCCGGAATCGAACCACACATCCAGCACGTCAAAGATTTGGGTATAGGCGGCGGGGTCTACGATGCCGTGCAGCATTTCGTCTTTGAACCCGTCCTTATACCAGACATCGGCCCCCTCGGCCTCGAACGCCGCACGGATGCGAGCGTTGACCTGAGCGTTGCGCAGCAAAAAGTCATCGTCGGTGGGCTTGGCACCGACTTTGGTAAAGCAGGTCAAAGGCACGCCCCAAGCGCGTTGGCGCGACAGCACCCAGTCAGGCCGCGCCTCGATCATCGCATTCAGGCGGTTGCGGCCCGAGGGCGGGGTCCAGTTTACCAGTTGGTTGATGGAGTTGAGCGCGCGTTTGCGGATCGTATCGCCGTAAGTTGACAGGCCATCTTCCAAGCTTTTGTCGATGGCCACAAACCATTGCGGCGTGTTGCGGTAGATCAGCGGCGCTTTAGAGCGCCACGAATGGGGGTAGGAATGTTTCAGCTTACCCTTGCCCAGCAACCCGCCGACAGAGGCCAGCGCCTTGATATTGCTGACATTGGCGGGGCCTTCTTTGCCCTCTGCGGTCAGGATCGCTTGGCCGCCGAACAGCGGCAGGTTGGCGCGGTAAGACCCGTCT
>JBAXLX010000055.1:0-14506 GCA_037134595.1 Pseudomonadota bacterium | reverse complement strand
GTGTGAAACCCCCGCTGTTGGGATCAGCCAAAAACCCGCGTCAGGGCATTGTCGATAGCGCCCGTGATGGCGTCAATATCATCGGCCGTGGCAATCAGCGCCGGCGACAGGCACAGCGTGTTGTTCAACCCCGGGATCGAACGGTTGGTCATGCCGATAATCACGCCATTGGCATTGCAATCGGCCACAACGGCCGCCACGCGCTTTTCATCCATCGGCTCTTTGGTCACACGGTCGGCCACCAGTTCTGCGCCGCAGAACAGGCCCGCGCCGCGCACATCGCCGATCACCTTGTGCTTTTCCATCAGCGCTTGCAGGTTCGCAATCGTGCGCGCCCCCATGCGCAGGGTGTTGTCGAGCAGGTTCTCGTCCTCGATGATGCGCATATTCTCCAAAGCCGCCGCAGGCCCCGCCGTGCAGCCGCCAAAGGTCGAGATGTCGCGGAAATAGCTGAGCGGATCGGTGGCATCGTCTTTGAACATGGCAAAGACCTCTTCCGTCGTCACGGTGCACGAAATCGCGGCATAGCCGCTGGCGACCCCCTTGGCCATGGTCACAAAGTCAGGCTTGATGCCGTAGTTCTGATAGCCAAACCACACGCCGGTGCGGCCCACGCCGCAGACGACTTCGTCGATATGCAGCAAGATGTTGTATTTTTTGCAGATTTCCTGCACCCGCTCCCAATAGCCCTTGGGCGGCACGATCACACCGCCGCCGGCGGTCACCGGTTCCAGCACCAAGCAGCCGATGGTATCGGGGCCTTCGCGCAGGATCACTTCCTCAATCGCGTCGGCGGCACGTTCGCCGTAGTTGGCCACATCCCACTGTTTGCGATACTCCAAGCAATGCGGCACCATGACAAAACCGTCCGGATAGGGCCCGTATTGCTTGGCCCGCTCGGCTTGGCCCGACGTGGCCAAAGTGCCAATCGTGGTGCCGTGATAGTCGCGCTCGCGGTACAGGATTTTGTTCTTCATCCCGCCGTGGTGCCGGTGCGACAGCTGGCGGATCATCTTATAGACCTTCTCATTGGCTTCCGAGCCCGAGTTGGAATAGTAAACGCGGCTCATCCCCGGCATCTTGGTGATCAGCTTTTCGGCAAACAAAGCGCCCGGCACCGTGCCGTTCGATCCGGCAAAGTAGTTCATCTTGACCAATTGGTCGGCCACGGCCTTGGCGATGCTTTCGCGGCCATAACCCACGTTGACCGTCCACACCGCGCCAGACACCGCGTCAATATATTCCTTGCCCTTGGCATCCCAGACCCGCAGGCCCTTGCCTTCCACGATCACGCGGGGATCAACGGTTTCATATTGCTTGTGCTGGCTAAGATGGTGCCACACATGGGCGCGGTCGGCAGCGACGACGCCGCTAAGGTCATTGGTCATCGTGTTCATCGAGGTCTCCTCATAAGCGCCACGCGCAAAGCCCGAATCAGGCAGGGTCGCGGCCCCGCCTTGGTGGTTGACAAGATGTATCTTCTGCCCATCGCCTGCAAGCTCTTAGGTCCAGACCCTTTGGGGCGATAGGGCCAGAAACCCTGCCCTTTCTTGCAAAAGCCGGAAGGGTTTTGGGCAAACTGGCAATTGCTCTTGGGCCTAGGAAAGCGCAAAACTGGCGGCAAATGGGGGGAACCATGCAGGCCAGTTGGATCGCGGTGGATTGGGGCACGTCAAACCTGCGGGCTTGGGCCATGGGAGAGGCGGGCATTCTGGCCCATGCTTCCAGCGACAAGGGCATGGGGCAGCTGAAGCACGAGCAGTTCGAAGCCGCCCTGCTAGAGGTGATCGCACCGTGGCTTGGCCCGCGCACCAAAGTGCTGGCCTGCGGCATGGTCGGTGCCCGCCAAGGCTGGGTCGAGGCCCGCTACCGTGCCGTGCCCTGCCCCCCCACCGATCCTGCCGCCCTCACGCGGGTTCCCACAAAAGACCCCCGCCTTGATGTGCGCATCGCCCCCGGCCTGTCGCAAGACCGACCCGCCGATGTGATGCGTGGCGAGGAAACGCAACTGGCGGGTGCGCTGGCCTTGCATCCGGGCTTTGACGGGGTGTTTTGCCTGCCCGGCACCCATTCCAAATGGGTCCATGTCAGCGCGGGCGAGGTGGTGTCGTTTCAAACCTATATGACGGGCGAGATGTTTTCGCTGCTCTCCACCCACTCCGTCCTGCGCCATTCGCTTACGGCCGAGGGCTGGGACGACACCGCCTTTGACGCGGGCCTGTCTGACGCCCTTTCCCGCCCCGACCGCATCGCCGCCCGTCTGTTTTCCCTGCGGGCCGAGGGCCTGTTGCACGCCATGACCGCCCCCCAAGCCCGCGCGCGCCTGTCGGGCCTTTTGATCGGGATCGAACTGGCGGGGGCCAAGCCCTATTGGCTGGGCCAAAGCGTGAAGCTGATCGGGGCGCAGACTTTGTCGGCCCTTTATGCCCGCGCCCTTGGGCTGCAAGGCTTGCAGGCCGAAACTTTGGATGCCACCGCCTGCACGCTGGCGGGCCTGTCTGCGCTGAATGCCAAATTGAAAGACTAACCCATGCACCACCGCCCGATCATCGCCATCCTGCGCGGCATCACCCCGCCCGAGGCCGTCGCCGCCGCCCAAGCCCTGATCGCCGCAGGGATCACGCGGATCGAAGTGCCGCTGAACTCGCCCGATCCTTTCGCTTCCATCGCGGCCATGGCCGAAGCCTGCGGCACTCTGGCACAGATCGGCGCGGGGACGGTGCTAACGGTGCAAGATGTTGACGCCGTGCAACAGGCAGGCGGCACCTTGATCGTCTCGCCCAATTGCGACGCCGAGGTGATCGGTGCCACCAAGGCGCAGGGCATGGCCTCTTGGCCGGGGGTGATGACGCCCACCGAATGCTTTGCGGCGCTTAAAGCGGGGGCGGACGGGTTGAAAATCTTCCCCGCCAGCCTGATCGGCCCCGAAGGCGTCAAAGCCATCCGCGCCGTGCTGCCCAAGGCAACCCAAGTTTACGCCGTAGGCGGCGCGGGGGCGTCGAACTTTGCCCAATGGCTGGCCGCAGGGGCAAATGGCTTTGGCATCGGCACCGCCCTGTACACCCCCGGTATGCCCTTGGCCGAGATCAGCACCCGCGCCGCCCAAATCGTCGCAGCCTTTGACACCGCCACCCAAGGAGAGCGCCCATGATCTACGATTCCCGCCCCTGCGCGCTTGGCGAAGGCGTCTTTTGGCACCCGTTGCGGCAGGCGCTGTTCTGGTTTGACATCACCGCAGGTCGGCTTTTGGCGAACGACGGGGTACACCAACAAATGTGGCACTTCCCCCAGATGGTCTCTGCCGCAGGGGTGATTTCCCGCGACGAAATGCTGATCTGTGGCGAAAAAGGCCTGTTCCGGTTTAACTTGGAAACCCAAAGCTCAACCCCGATCACAGCCCTAGAGCACGACAAACCCGCCAACCGCAGCAATGATGGCAAGGTTGACCGTCAGGGCGGCTTTTGGGTCAGCACCATGGGCAAAGACGGGGCCACCCGCCACGGCAAGGGCGCGATCTACCGCTGGTTCAAAGGGGAATTGCGGCTGTTATACCCCAACCTGTCGATCCCCAACGCCATCTGCTTTGCGCCTGATGGCCAAGCGGCCTATTTCGCCGACACTGGCCAGCAAAAGGTCTGGCGCGTGGCACTGGATGCGACGGGGTGGCCGATGGGCGCGCCTGTCGTCTATCTGGATTTCACCGGAACCGAGATTTACCCCGACGGGGCCACGGTCGATGCCGCGGGCAACTTTTGGAACGCGCAATGGGGCATGGGGCGTGTGGCCTGTTATGCGCCGGACAGGGTGTTCTTAAGTGAGGTCAAGGTCGATGCGCCGCACGCGTCTTGCCCGGCCTTTGGTGGGGCCGCGATGAGCACTTTGTTCGTGACAACCGCTTTAGAAGAGATGTCAGACGCCGCAAAAGCGGCCTTCCCGCACTCTGGCATGGTCTTTGCCGTGGACGGCGTGGCCAAGGGCTTGGCCGATGCCTTGGTGGCGCTATGAAACGGGGCTTGGGGGTTTGCTATTATCCCGAACAATGGGACGAAAGCCTTTGGGCCAGCGATGCCGCCCGCATGGCCGAACTGGGCCTGACATGGGTGCGCATCGGCGAATTCGCGTGGAGCCGGATGGAGCCGCAGCCGGGCCACTACGACTGGGCATGGCTGGACCGCGCCATTGACACCTTAGGCGCGCAGGGCCTGAAGGTGGTCTTGGGCACCCCCACCGCCACCCCGCCGCGCTGGATGCTGGACCTATATCCCGATATGCTGGCCGTGGATGCCCAAGGCCGCCCGCGCGGCTTTGGGTCGCGCAGGCATTATGACTTTAGCCATCAGGGCTACCGCGGCGAATGTGCCAAGATCGTGGCGCAAATGGCCATTCGCTACGGCAAAAACCCCCATGTCTGCGCGTGGCAGACGGATAACGAATATGCCTGCCATAACACAGTGCTCAGCTACTCTCCTGCCGCCCGTGCGGCCTTTCAAAACTGGCTGGCCCAACGCTACCAGTCGGTCGACGCGCTCAACCGCGCTTGGGGCAATGTGTTTTGGTCAATGGACTACACCGCCTTTGACCAGATCGGCCTGCCCAACCTGACCGTGACCGAGGCCAACCCCGCCCATACACTGGCCTTTCGCCGCTTTGCCAGCGACGAGGTGGTCAGCTTCAACAAGCTGCAAACCGATATCCTGCGCAAACATACATCGGCCCCCATCGCACATAATTACATGGGCCAAGTCACCGACTTTGACCATTTCGCAACGGGCGCTGATCTGGATATCGCCGCTTGGGATGCCTATCCCATCGGCTTTCTGTCTGACCGCGTGGTTGCCAGCGCCGAAGACAAGCGCCACTTCCTGCGCCAAGGCGACCCTGATTTCCAAGCCTTCCACCATGACCTGTACCGCGCGGTCGGGCGGGGCCGCTGGTGGGTGATGGAACAACAACCCGGCCCCGTGAATTGGGCCCCGTGGAACCCCGACCCCTTGCCCGGCATGGCCCGCCTATGGGCGTGGGAGGCTTTCGCCCACGGCGCAGAAGCCGTCTGCTACTTCCGCTGGCGCCAAGCCCCCTTCGCGCAAGAGGCGATGCACGCGGGCCTTCTGCGCCCCGACAGCGCCCCAGCACCTGCCTTTGGCGAAGCGGCGCAAGTGGCGCGCGAATTGGCGGCGATGCCCGATGTTGCCCAGACTCAAGCGCGGGTGGGGCTGGTGTTTGACTATGCCTCGGACTGGGCTTGGGAAACGCAGCCTCAGGGCCGCGATTTCAGCTATTTCGGGCTGGTGTTTGATATCTACCGCGGCTTGCGGCGCTTGGGGCTGGATATCGACATTCTGCCCCCCGATACCGCCGATCTGTCGGGCTATGCGCTGGTGCTGGCCCCGGGGGTGGCGACGATCTCTCACGCTTTGATGGCAGCCTTGGCCGCCTATAAGGGCACAGCGCTGATCGGCCCTCGCGCCAATGCCAAAACGGCAGAGTTCGCCATTCCCCTGCCCCTGCCGCCCAACCTGCCCGGGCTAGCCGCCGTGGTGGCGCGGGTGGAAAGCCTGCCGCCGGATGTAAGCGTGCCTTTGGCAGGTGGCGGGGCCTTTCACCGCTGGCGCGAAAAGCTGGAAGGGGCGGCAGATGTGGTCGAGCCTACGACCGACGGCTTTCCCGCCCTGCTGCGGGCGGGCGGGGTGCACTATCTGTGCGGCTGGCCGGATGACACCGCGCTGGACCGTCTCTTGACCCAACTTTGCCACAGCGCAGACCTGCCGATCCATCCCATGCCCAAAGGCTTGCGCCGCAGACGGGCGGGGGATGTGACGTTCCTGATCAACTACAACCCCCATCCGGTGACCTATCAGGGCCACACGATCAAGGCCGCCGATGTGGTATGGAGCACCCAATGACCCTTGCCAATCTCGCCACAAGTGCTGCCGAGGACCTGCGCGCCGGATGCGCTGCGGTGTCCGAGGCAGAGTTTTCAGCCCTGATTGAGGCCATAGCCACCGCACGCCGCATCGTGGCCTATGGCTGCGGGCGCGAGGGGCTGATGATGCGCGCCTTGGCGATGCGGCTGTATCACCTTGGCTGCGATGTGCATATGCAAGGCGATATGTCTTGCCCGCCCTTGGGCGATGGGGATTTGTTGCTGATATCCTCCGGTCCGGGGCGGCTTTCCACCGTGGCAGCCCTGATCGGGCAGGCGCGGGCGGCTGGGGCCAAGGTGGCGTGCATCACGGCCGAACCCTTGGGGCCAGACCCGCAGGCATCCGACCTGTGCCTTGTGATCCCCGCGCAAACCATGGCGCGTGACCAATCTGCGCCCACATCGGTTTTGCCCATGGGATCGGTGTTTGAAGGCGCGATGTTCTTGATCTTTGAGCTTTTGGTTTTGGCCCTGCGGCCCCGCTTGGGCGAAACTTTGCAAACCATGCGCGCGCGTCATACCAACCTAGAATAGCCTGCCCAAAATTATTCGCTTGCACAAACCCGCAGCGCTGAGTCAGATCAGTCAAACCATTTCGGAACCCTATGCCACATCTGGATAACAGCCGGGCCATTGCCCCCATCGCCATCAAAGTCAGCGGGCTGCGCAAGTCCTTTGGGTCGCACGAGGTTCTTAAGGGCGTTTCGATGACCGCGCGGCAAGGCGATGTCGTGGCGATCATCGGCGGGTCGGGTTCGGGCAAATCGACCTTGCTGCGCTGCATCAACTTTCTGGAAACGCCTTCGGGCGGTGTGATCGAAGTGGCGGGGCAAGCCATCGCCATGAAGGCCGACGGCAGCCCGAAAGACAAAAAGCAATTGGAACAGGCCCGCCAAAGTCTGGGCATGGTGTTTCAGAACTTTAACCTGTGGACCCATATGACCGTGCTGGAAAACCTGATCGAGGTTCCGGTGCATGTGCTCAAAAACCCCAAGGCCGAAGCCATCACCCGTGCGCGCGCCTTGCTGACCCGTGTGGGGCTGGCCGAAAAGGAAAGCGCCTATCCGGCCTTTTTGTCAGGTGGTCAGCAACAACGCGCCGCCATCGCGCGGGCTTTGTGCATGAACCCCAAGGCGATGCTGTTTGACGAGCCGACCTCGGCCCTTGATCCTGAACTGGTGGGCGAGGTGTTGCAGGTGATCAAAGGGCTGGCCGACGAAGGCCGCACGATGATTTTGGTCACCCACGAGATGCGCTTTGCCCGGGAAGTGGCAAGCCATGTGATCTACCTGCACAACGGCGTGATCGAAGAAGAAGGCCCGCCCGAAGCGCTGTTCGGCGCGCCAAAATCCGACCGTTTGAAGCAGTTTCTCAAAACCGTGGGCTGAAAAACGACCTGCGGAAGGCGACTTAAACCCCTGACCCACAAGGAGATTATGATGAAAACCCTCGTCCTTGCTGCTGTGGCAGCCCTTGCCCTTGGCACAACCGCCATGGCCGATCCGCTGAAAATCGGTGTGGCGGCAGAGCCCTATCCGCCCTTCACCTCGCCCGATGCTTCAGGCAACTGGGTTGGCTGGGAAGTGGATTTCATGAATGCGATCTGCAAGCAGGCCGAACTGGACTGCGTGATCACCCCCACCGCTTGGGACGGCATCATTCCGGCCCTGACCTCGGGGCAGATTGACGTTATCATGTCGTCGATGTCGATCACCGAAGAGCGTAAGAAAACCATCGACTTCTCGGACAAGTATTACAACACCCCCGCCATGGTCATGGTCGCGGCAGATTCCACCAGCACGCCGGATGCAGCGGGCCTGACGGGCAAGATTATTGGCGTGCAGGTTTCGACCACGCATGAGGCCTATACGCAGAAGTATTTCGCCCCTGTGGCGTCGGAAGTGAAAGTCTACCAAACCCAAGACGAAGCCAATCAGGATCTGGCCGCTGGCCGTGTGGATGCTGTTATGGCTGACAGCATCGCGCTGCAAGCCTTCCTTGACAGCGATGTGGGCAAGGCCTGCTGCAAGGCGGCTGGCATGGTTGCCGATGATCCGGAAATTCTGGGCGCGGGCGTGGGCTTTGGTCTGCGTCAGGGCGATCCGCTGTTGGCCAAGCTGAACGCTGCGATTGCCGCGATCCGTGCGGATGGCACCTATGCAGAGATCACCAAGAAGTACTTCGCCTTCGACGTCTACGGTGAATGATGAGCACAGGTGAGGCCATAGCCGTGGCCTCGGCGCTGGATCTTCTGGCCCTCTCGCCCCCCGGTTGGGGGGCGACTTTGCTTGCGGGCTTGGGCAATTCGGTCATCATCGCCTTGGGGGCCTATGGCTTGGGCTTTGCCATTGGCCTGTGCGGGGCGTTTGGCAAACTGTATGGCGGGCCGATCACCAAGGATTTGCTGGCGGTTTACACCACGATTGTGCGTGCTGTGCCCGAACTGGTGCTTATTTTGATCCTGTTTTACGCCTTCACCGGCCTGTTGAACCAAACCTTGCTGTCTTGGGGGATGGAGCGCGTGCAAATCTCGCCCATCATCACCGGCATCGTGGTTTTGGGCGTGGTGCAGGGGGCCTATCAAACCGAAGTGCTGCGCGGCGGCATTCTGGCCGTGCCTGCCGGCCAGATCGAGGCGGCACGCGCCATGGGCATGCCCAGTATCACCTTGGCACGGCGCATCACCATTCCGCTTATGACGGCCAACGCCCTGCCCGGCATGGCGAACCTGTGGCTGAACGCCACCAAGGACACGGCCCTTCTGGCCGTTATCGGCTTTTCGGAACTGACCAAGGCCACCTATCAGGCCAGTGCCACGACCAAGGCGTTTTTTGTGTTCTACCCGGCGGCGATGGCGCTGTATTTGCTGATCTCGCTGACCTCGACCTTTTTGATCGGGCGGCTGGAAAAATGGGCGCGGCGCGGGCAAAGGGATGTGCGGGGGCAATGAAAGACTTTCTCAAACCGCACCGAATTGTGCTGATTTTGCTCGCGGCAGCACTGGTCGCATGGTGCGCCTTGTCGCTGAATTGGACATGGCTGGCCAACCCCAAGTATCAACTGCTGATCGTGCAAGGCATCTGGCGCACGATCTGGATTGTCGTGGTGACGATGGTGATCGGCATGGTCTTGGCCATACCGATTGGCTTGGCGCAAGCGGCGGGGCCTTGGTATCTTTCGGCCCCCGCGCGGGTCTTTTGCACCGTCATCCGCGGCACGCCGTTGCTGATGCAAATCTGGCTGCTGTATTACGGGCTTGGGTCGCTGTTTCCGTCGATCCCGTGGATCAAGCAATCCGACCTGTGGCCCTATCTGCGCCAAGCCTGGCCCTATGCGGTGGTCGCACTGTCGCTGTCGGTTGCGGGATACGAGGGCGAGGTGATGCGCGGCGCGTTCAAAGGCGTTCCGCATGGCCAGCTTGAGGCGGCAAAGGCCATGGGCATGCCGCCCTTCACCCTGCTGCGCCGCATCTGGCTGCCGCAAGCCTTGCAGCGTGTGCTGCCGACCTTGGGCGGCGAGACGGTGAGCCAGTTGAAATCGACCCCCTTGGTGTCCACCATCACCATCATGGAAATCTATGCCGTCACGGGCCGCATCCGGCAGGATACATTCATCATCTATGAACCGCTCTTGCTGCTGGCGGTGGTTTATATGGGCCTGACGGGGCTGATCGTGCTGCTGTTTCGCTGGCTAGAGGGACGCAGACCCATCCGCACCGCGTGAGCGGGCGTTGATGCCTCCGGCGGGGATATTTTAGCAAGTATGAAAGCGCAAAGAAGAAGGGGGGCTTGGGGCCCCCCTTTTGATTGGCGGTGCTGGGCGTAGCTTTACGAGGCCACCAGCTCGGCGTCTTCGGCGCGGCGACCCTCGGCCTCGCGGGCGGCGTCGATGCGGGCTTTGCGGCGGCGGGTGATCTCGTACCAGATGGCCAAAACCAGCGTCACCATGATCAACAACAAAGCCAGCGCGTTGATCGTGGGGGTGATGCCCGAGCGCACCTTGGAAAAGACATAGACCGTCAACGTATCGGCCCCGCCACGCGTGAACAGCGTGACGTTAAAGTTCTCAATCGACTGGAAGAACGAGATGGCAGCGCCTGCACCCAAGGCGGGGTACAGATGCGGCAGCAGAATGCGGCGCATCACTTGGCCGTGGCTGGCGCCAAGGTCAAGGGCGGCCTCTTCCAGACCTTGGTCAAAGCTTTGCAGGCGGGCCAGAACCAGCAGCATCACGAAAGAGGCGATGTAGCTGACCTGTCCCAGTACCGACAAATGCAGGCCCGACCCGACCGAGAACTGGTGCCAGAACAGCAGCGTCGAAATGCCGATCACCACGCCGGGGACCAAAATGGGCGCGACCATCATGCCGTACAGAATGGCACGCACCCGCCCGCTGATCGAATTGACCAGAATGGCCCCCGCAGCGCCCACAGGCACGGCAATGACCACGACCGCGATGGCCACCAGAATGGTGTTGCGCACGGCGATCCAGATGCGGGCGTCGTGATAAAGCGCGATGAACCATTGGTCGGTCCAGCCTTTCCACGGAATGACCGTGGGCAGTTTGCTGGCGTTAAACGCCGCCCCTGACATTACAGCCAAGGGCACCAGCAGATAGACCAAAAACAGCACCATATACAGGTGGCCCAGAAACTTGCGGTTGAATTGCATGGATCCAGCCCCCCTATTTCGCAATATCAGACAGGCTGACGCGGAACACCCGCATCGCCACAGACACCGCGATGGTGCAAAACAGCAGCAGCATAAAGGCAAAGGCTGCGCCTGCGTTCCAATCCTGACCTTCCAGCATGATGCCTTGGATCGTCTGGGTGAACCAGTTGCCGGTGGTGGAGTTGATAATCGCAGGCACCAAAAGCGACCCCGCCGACAGCATGAACACCATCACCGCGCCCGAGGCGATGCCCGGTTTGCAATGCGGCAAGATCACGCGCAAATGGATGCGCCACCACGGCGCGCCCAAGTCATCGGCGGCCTCGATCTGGTTGCTGTCGAGCGATTGCATCGCGTTGTACAGCGGGAACAGCATGAACAGCACATAGGCATAGACCAAGGTCACGACCACAGGGCTGTACCCGTCGATCCAGCGGATTTCTTTCGAGATCACGCCGATCGTCATCAAGAACACGTTGAGCGGGCCTTTCAGCGTCAGGATGATATACCACGCAAAAGACCGCAGCACTTCTGACACCCAAAGCGGCACAAACAGCAGCAAGAACAGCGTGGGCAGCGACTTGGGGCTGACGACTTTGGCCAGATAGAACGACAAAGGATAGGCCAGAACGAAGGTGATCAGAGTGACAACGCCGGAATAAAAGATCGTCAGCACAAACACCTTAACCCGCGCGGCCAAGGGGAAATGCAGGCCGAAGAAGTTGAAATCCACCTCGTTGCCGAAAATCTGCAGATAGTTGTTGAAACTGTAAACATCCTTCGGCCCGCCCACATCCACCACAGGCAGATAGGGGCGAAACGAGCTTTCGAGCAGTTTGAAATCAGGCAAGACCACCAGAATGATCAGCCAAAAGAAGGTGAGGCCGATGAAGGTCCAAGTCAGACCCTTGCCATAGCGGCGCAGCAGGTCATTCATCGCTCATGCCCCCGCGGTGGCGCTGTCGGGCAGGATCGCGGCGTTGCGCGCTTCAAAGGCCATGTGCATCTTGGCACCGGCCGAGGGGATCGCAGCAGACCCGTCGTTGCGCAGTTCGGCGACCATCGTCTTGCCGCCGTCGGTCACACCGTGGACCGAGACGAAATTGCCTTCAAAGGCCACTTCGGTCAGCGTCACCGCAACCGAGTTTTCGGCCCCCGGTGTGGCTTGCAAGACCATATGTTCGGGGCGCACGTAAAGCTTGCCCGCAGCGCCGGGCAGGCGGGCGCGGAAGGTGCCGGTGGGCGTGGCAAAGCTGGCCATACCGTCGGCTGCGTTTTGCACCTGACCGGTGAAGATGTTGTTTTCGCCGACAAAAGAGGCGACAAAGCCGTTGACGGGGTTGTTGTAGATGTCGCGCGGGTTGGCGACCTGTTGCAGGCGGCCTTGGCTCATCACGCCGACACGGTCCGACATGGCCAAAGCCTCGCCCTGATCGTGGGTGATGTAGATGAATGTCACGCCGGTGCGCTTTTGAATGGCGCGCAGTTCGGCGCGCATGTGCTGGCGCAGTTTCAAATCCAGCGCCGACAGCGGCTCGTCCAGCAGCATCACCGCCGGTTCCACGGCCAAAGCCCGCGCAATGGCCACACGCTGCTTTTGGCCGCCCGACAACTGGCTGACCATTTTGTCAGCGCTGTCATGCAGATCGACCAATGCCAGCAATTCTTCGGCCCGCGCCCGACGCTTGGCTTTATCAACGCCGCGCACTTCAAGGCCAAAGGCGATGTTTTCCCAAATGGGCATCAAGGGGAACAGGGCGAGGTTTTGGAAGATCAACGCAGTGGGGCGCTGGTTCGGACGCTGGCCGCGCACATCCTTGCCCCCGATGCGGATCACACCCTCGGTCGGTTCGGTAAAACCGGAAATCATCCGCAGGATCGTGGTCTTGCCACAGCCCGACGGCCCAAGGAAAGAAAAGAACTCTCCGGGCTGGATGTTCACATTCACATGGTCCACCGCGCGAAATTTGCCAAAATCGCAGCACACATTATCAAGATCAATCCCAGCACTCATCGGATCGTCTGCCCCCTGTTGTCGTCTTATTGAACTTCTTAGCCGTGTTTACCACGCCGGACGCGCACCGCAAATGGATAGCGCCAGACCGGGGGGCATCATCAGTCCAGATCAAGGCCAATGCCCCAAAATGACACGCCGGGCCCCAAAGGACCCGGCGCGCAAAGTCGTCAGCTTGGATTAGGAAGCTTTGTACTTGTCAGCATATTCGCCGCGCTTGGCGATGAACTCTGCCGACTGGTCGGGCCACCACCACAAAGCCGCCAGTTTGGCGTCATCGAAAGCGGCGTTGTAGTAGGCCGACACTTCGGGGTCGAGCAGGTCGCCCGCACCTTTGCCAACCGGGTTCGACGAGAAGGCCGTTGCCCAAGCAGCAGCGCCTTCGGCGGTCGATACCCACTTGGCCAGCTCGTGCGCTTGGTCAACGTTGACAGCGTTCTTCATCATGACGAAGCCCTGGTGCCAAGCGAACGCGCCTTCGACCGGTGCCATGTAGCCGTAGCCGTCATTGCGCAGGTTGAAGCCGGTGGAATCCCAGCACTGGCCCAAGGTCGCGCCGTTGGCCACGAAACCGGCGTTGGCTTCGTTTTCGCCCGACCAGAACTGAACCACGTTGCCCTTGGCTTTGACAGCCTCGGCCAAAGCGATGTCCCACAGCTGGACCATTTTCGCCATGTCGGTGTAGCCATCCATCCACGGGAAGGGCAGTTTGCCCTGCGCGTCAAGGTAACGGCCCATTGCAGCCAGTGCCGAGTGCGGACGCAGCACGACTTTGTTGTCTGCATTGAACAGGTCGCCCAACGAGGCGGGCTCGCTCAGCTTGGCTTCGTCTTTCTTGTAGACAAGCGCTTCGGTGCCCCAGTTGGAGGGCACATAGAACAGCGCGCCAGCGGCGTCGTGCGAACGCGTGCCGGCCGAACCGTCTGCCAGACCGGGCAGGTAGTTGTCCATGGCCAGCTTTGCCGGATCCCAAGCGGCCAGCAGGCCGTTCGAGTTCCAACCGCCCCAACGGTCGATGGTCGGCTCGATCATGTCGATGCCACCGGCTTCGACAGCCACTTTCGCCTGAGCGAACATGGTGTCTTGGTCGGGCTGCTCGGTGAAGTTCACGGTGATGCCGGTTGCAGCCGTGAAAGCCGGGAATACTTTTTCTGCCAAAGCAGGATAGCCTGCCCAGCCGGTGAAGTTCAGCTCGCCCGAAGAGGCCAGAGCTTTGGAAGAAATCAGCGCCGGAGCAGCCAGTGCCCCCACGCCTGCAGCGGTGGTTTTCATAAAGCCACGGCGGCTGATGGATTTTGCGTTCGTCACGTCTCATCTCCCTTGGTTGCACCGCTTGCGCGGAGGTCGAGCGAAGCTGGCACCAGCCTCGGTCACGTCGGATGGTCCTAGTCCTGCCACATAACAGATTTGTGACAGGCCCAAAAGCTGTCCCGCGCAAACCTTATCCTGAGCATCCTTCAGCCTGTCAACTGCGCTGTCTTAAAGCCGACGGGCGGCTGGGGTGATTTTGGCCATAAAATCGCCTAAATGTGCCAAAACGGCGATTTACCGCAAAGCCGCGACAGGTTGGATGGCGACGCCTGCAAAACCGCAGCCCATCAACCGTGACACGTTTTTGTGACCGAAGAAGAATTTAGCGGCACGATACCGCTTCCTAGAAATTGGTTTTTCCGGCACCCGCCGCGCCCTCCTTCCTGATTCGCGGCCCAACTGCGCCGTCAAGGCCGTCGCCACACCGGCCAATCGCAGGCTGCGTAAAAATGCACCGCGCCTGACCTTGCGCCGCCGCGCATTTGCCCTTTTCACCGCCCGCCCCTGCCCTTAGCCTGCCCCCATCCAACAGGAGGCATCCATGACCCAGATCACAGGCACATTTGTAACGCGGGTTTGGCGGCAGGG
>JBAXLX010000054.1:0-14684 GCA_037134595.1 Pseudomonadota bacterium | reverse complement strand
ACCATCGCGGTCGGGCGGCGGTTGGCTTGGGTGGCGGTCATATCGACGCCTTCGATCTTGACAGACCCGCTGTCACAGTCGGTCAAGCCCGAGATGATGCGCAGCAAGGTCGACTTGCCGCAGCCCGAAGGCCCCAAAAGGCAAACCAACTCGCCCCGCGCCACCGTGAAAGAGGCATCCTTCACGGCGGGCGTGCCTTGGTAGGTCTTGGTGATGGCGTCAATCTGCAGCATGTCAGGCTCCAAACCCTTGGGCGATGCCCCTTGCGGTCATAAATCGGCGACTTAGCATCATTAAAGCAAAACACGGCACCCAGATCATCACGCACAGCACCGCTGCCTCTTGCACGATGACTTTGGAAGACAGCGTCATCAGCAAAAGCGGCATGGTGGTGATGGTGGGCGCACCGATCAGAAGGGCGCTGTCGACCTCGAACAGGATCGAGACAAAGGCCAGCACATAGCTGGCCGCCAAAGCTGGCATGGCCTGCGGCAAGGTGATGAACAAAAACACCCGCAGACGCGACGCGCCAAGGTCAAAAGCCGCTTCCTCCAGCGCAGGCGGGATACCGCGAAAGGCGGCGGTGGGAATCCAGATCATGAACAGCACGGCTGACAGCATCTGCACCAGCACCACGCCCCAAAAATTGCCAACCAAACCCAGCTTCAGAAAAATCACCGCGATCGAGACAAACAGCGCAAACTTCGGTACGGCTTGGGCGGCGATGAAAGAAAACAGCAGCAGTTGGCGGCCGGGAAACTTAAGCCGCGCAAAGGCATAGGCCGCAGGCCAGCAGATCAGCGCCGCCGCCGTGGTGGCGATCGATGTCAGCGCCAGCGAGGTCAGAACCGGCGTCATCACCGTTTCACGCCCCAACATGGCAAACCAGTATTTCATCCCCCATTCGGTGGGCAGCAGATGCGGGTAGCGCCATTTGACGGCAAAGGCCCATAAAATCACGGTGACAATCGGCCCCAGCATCGCAAGGCCCATGCTGACCAGCAGAATCAATCCGCCAAAAGGCGTCCGTTTCATCGCGCACCTGCCGAGGATTTGACCATCGTTGCAATGTAAAAGCCGCCAACGATGGACGATATCACCATCAACACCACCGCCTGCACTTGGGCCGAGGCCGGATCCTGCAGATTGCCCAAGGTGCGCTGCATAAACACGCTCATCATCTCGGGCGCGGGCGGGCCAAGCATATAGGGCACGGTAAAGGCCCCGATGATGCCCATAAAGATCAGCGCAAAGGCGATCAGCAGCGATCGGCGCATTTGGGGCAACAAAATCTCCCACAGGATGCGGGGGGATTTTGCACCAAGGTCGCGCGCGGCCTCGACCGCATGGTCAGAGACTTGCGACAGACCAGCGCTTAGAACCAAAACCGGCAGGGGCAAATTCTCCCACACAAAGGCCAGAAAAGGGCCAACGGGGGTCAGATAGGGCGTGCGGTACTGCGTGAAGCCCACCTGCTCCAGCATCAGTTGAAACAAGCCGTTCGGCCCCAAAAACCGCACCAAGGCGTAAGAGATGATGATCGAGGGCACAAACAACGGAAACAGCGACAGCCCATGGATCATCGTGGCAATGCGTCCGGCGGAAAACCGCAGATAGAGCGCAATGCCAAAGGATACCGCTAAGGCGGCTATAGCCGACACCAATCCCATTTCCAGCGTATAGCGCAGGTTGGCCATAGTATAGACATCGTTGAAAAAGGCGAAATAGCGTTCAGCACTCAAATGCCCGTCGACCGAAAATGTCGCACCAACCATCCGCACCGTCGGCCACAGCGTCAGCGTAACCAACAGCCCGACCGGCAGGGCCACAAGCGCAAGACCGGCCAAAGCTTGGGGGCCAAGGCCGGTGCGCAGAGCGTATCCGGGGGCAGCGCCCCCGGACGATTTTGCAACATCAGACATCAATCGCGAACGATGTTGGTGGCAACGTTCTTGTACCAGCCGTCGTTCTTTGCTTTCTGCCAGTCGCCCGACGGGAAGGTCGGGATCGAAACCGGGATCACGTCGATATATTCGGCCTTCAGATCAGCCGGCAGATTGTCCCACGAAATCCCCGGGAAGCCGCCGATATCACGCACGCACGAGGTTTGGGTTTCGGGCGAGAGCATAAAG
The DNA here is from genome assembly GCA_037134595.1 of Pseudomonadota bacterium. Lineage (GTDB taxonomy): Bacteria > Pseudomonadota > Alphaproteobacteria > Rhodobacterales > Rhodobacteraceae > Stagnihabitans. The sequence continues at coordinate 12,552 of JBAXLX010000054.1, read as the reverse complement.
TTCGCCAGAGCCAAAGCGCCTTCCAGATCGGTGGCGTTGGACGGGATGGCCGAGTAGGCAAAGCCACCGCACAAAGCCAAGTCCTGCAACTGCACGACCTTGACGGTTTCGGGCAGAGTGCCGTTGTTGATGGCCTGCAGGGCCATATCCGACCAAGCCGGGATCATGTCGACAGCGCCCTGTGCCAAGAGCTGCAACGCAGGGGAGTTGCCGGCGGGATAGGTGCCTTCGCCGAAGGTGAAGGGGTGCAGGTCCTTCAAGATAGCCCAGCCCTTTTGCAGCATCTCTTCGGCCTTGGCGGGCTCGAAGTTGTCTTTGGTGAACAGCGAGGGATCCTTGCCGTTGCCCTCATGGATGGCGCGGATCACAAAGTTCGACCCCGAACCACCTTTGTCGGGGCGGCCATAGGTGAAGCGGCCCGGATTGGCCTTGGCCCAAGCAACCAGATCCGCAAAGGTTTTCGGCGGGTTGGCGACTTTAGCGCTGTCATAGGCGATCAGAACTTGGCTGCCGCGATAGGGCAGACGGATCGGGGTTTGCACGGCGGCAGGGTTGATCATCTTGAGGTTCGGAACATTGGCTTCCGAAGTTTCCAGCCAGAGACCAGCTTCGACTGAACCCGCGACCGATTCCGGCTCAATCTCTTCAAAGTAGTCGACCTGCGGATCAGCCTTGGCTTGCAGGGCGGCCAAAGCGCGCTCTGCGATGGTGCCGTTGCCGTCTGCCACGCCGCGCGTGATGGTCACATTGAACGTGCGGCCCGGATTTGCAGCCTCGAATGCGGGCTTGAGGATGTTGTTCCACCAATCAGAGATGTTGGTATCCCCGTCGATGAACACTTGCAGGGTTTTGATGTCTTCCGCCGACACGCGGGTGGACACCAAGGTGGCAGCAGCGGCCGAAGTGGCCAGAAATTGACGACGCGACAGCATGGCAGGAGTCCTTTGTTGGAAACAGTTCAACTCCCAAAATGCGCTGCATCCGTAACCTCGCAATGATGCCTCAGTGAAGCTTGCGTAACATCAAGAAATCGACCGCCCGACCGCGATGGAAATCCACTAACTATATGTTATTTATTATAATTTACATAAACCTTTTGTGCTTTGTTCTAAAAATCGGACCTGTCTGTGAGCCGAGATGTGATGTACGATTTTTTCTAAAGTTTATAAAATCATGTCATAAAGATGTGTGCGGGCCGATCTGATCCCCGCAAACTGGACCGTTTGAAGGTGGCGTTTTCGGCTGGGAGAGGAGCGGATTCTGACCCGCCCCGGTCATCCCTCGTTCATAACGAGAGGCTTTGGGATTGATAGCGGTTGAAAACAAGGGGCGACCGGCGAGGGTCGGTCACCTCGGTCACTGCCAAGCGACATCCCGACGCCTACGATGCGGCACTTGCGCGGGAGCTAAAATGACGAAAGCCGCGCGTGAGCGAGGCTAAGGGTTTGATGTTGCTGTTATAAAGTCTTGGTTGCGGGGGCGCACAACCACCGTAATTTGCCAAAGCCGTTCTGTTTGGCGTGAGAACCACACTTGGCCACCTAGAGTCTCGGCTATCCAAGCGTCACTCTGGTTTAAATCGTTCCAGAGAAGCTGTTCGGTTTGTCTGAGCAGCTTCTGGATGTTTTCTAGGGTCGGTTGGTGTTCACTTCAATCGGATGATGGTAGCTATGAGTGAAATGAGAGCCTTGTACCTTGTGTATGTTTTGCAAAAGCGGATCGCGATTTCTCTGTACTCCGTAACCCGTGATCTTTTGAAAGAAGTTTTCGATCACATGCCACCATTTATAGTACTCGCGATCGGGGTCGGCGGGGAACCGTCGCTCGAGTTTCGATGGGATAACTAAGAGAAATCGCTTTCAGTCGCTAAGGAGTTCAGGTCTTCAGCCTAGTCCGTGAAGCGTCTTGGCTTCCAGGTAGTCCTCTAATCCCATTATTCCTCCTTCGCGGCCGTTGCCGGACCGCTTTTGGCCACCGAAAGGCGAACCATAGTTGAAGCCGCCACCGTTGATATGGATCGCCCCAGCGCGAAGCCGTGAGGCTACCCGCTCCGCCCGATCCCGACTGCCGGTTTGCACGTAGGCTGCCAGCCCGTACGGCGTGTCGTTGGCAATTGCGATCGCTTCAGCCTCGTCCTCAAATGGAATGATGACGAGCACCGGGCCGAAGATTTCTTCCTGCGATATGCGCATATGGTTTGACACATCAGTAAAAATCGTAGGTTTGGCAAACCATCCAGTCGCGATCCCTTCGGGCTTGCCGAGCCCACCGGCCAGAAGGGTCGCACCTTCGGCTAGGCCTACTTCGATCATGCTCTGCACACGGTCATATTGCATTTTGTCGAAGAGGGGCCCGATATGGTCGCCCGTCTGCTCTGGGTCGCCGACCCTGATGGCGTCAGCCGCTCGTTTGGCGATCTTCAGGACTTCATCATAGCAGGCCCGCTCTACAAGAAGCCTGGTCGGCGCGTCGCAAGACTGGCCGGTATTGACCATGCATTCTTTAACCGAGGCTGTCACACGCACCTCAAGATCGCAGTCCGCGAAAACCAGGTTCGGTGATTTGCCTCCAAGTTCCAGCGTTACGCGCTTGACGGTTTCGGCGGAGTCATGGGTGACGGCGATCCCAGCGCGGGTCGATCCGGTGAACGACATCATCTGGATGTCAGGGTGGCGCGACATGGCCGCACCTACCGTCGGGCCATCCCCGTAAACCAGATTGAATACCCCCGGCGGATAACCGGCCTCGTGAATGATTTCGGCATAGATCATCGCCGATATGGGCGTGTGCTCAGAGGGCTTAAGGACGCATGTTGATCCTGTCGCCAGCACGGGGATGACCTTGAGCGCTATCTGATTGATCGGCCAGTTCCATGGCGTGATCAGCCCGCAGACGCCAATCGGTTCTCGCAGCAGAACATCACCATTGGAAAGAACCTTACGTTCTTCGAGTTCTTCGAGCGCGCTAATGAAGCCCTGCAGATGGCCGATCGCTGCATCCGCTTGGGCGGCCCGGGCCATGGTGATCGGTGCGCCCATTTCCATCCGCATGGCCTGGGCCAGATCCTCGAAGCGCCTTTCCGTCGCAGCCTTCAACTGATGGAGGAGATCAAGCCTCTCCGGCTTGGACGTCAAAGAGAAGCCCTCAAACGCGGCCTTAGCCGCAGCCACGGCCCGATCCACATCGGCAGCGTTGCCCATCGCCACGGTACCAATCTGCGCCTCGGTCGCAGGGTTGATAACCGGCATCCTAGCTGCGGACAGTGGTTCGATCCACTGCCCGCCGATGTAGAATTTCGTCAGGTTGCGCATTCTACTTGTCCCTTTTTGTCAGCGTGCCTTTGCGATTGCGATCGCAGTCATCTCACGAACTTCGGCCAGAGAGGCGACGCGCGGGTTGGTGCGGGCGGCGCTGTCTTTCAGGGCCTTTTCGGCGATCCTGGCGGCGCAATCGGCAGGCACGCCGATTTCACCTAAGGACTTTGCAATGCCGATACGGTCAAGCAAGGCTTCAATCGCAGCGATGAAGCCCTCAACCGATGTGTCATCTAGGTCCATCGCCTGTGCCATGCGACGGACCTTGTCCACCTCTCCGGGTAGGTTGAAGCGCAGCACGACCGGCAACAGGATCGCATTGGTAAGTCCGTGCTGTGTGTTGAATTCAGCCCCTACCATGTGAGAAATCGCATGGACGAGGCCAAGGCCCTTCAGAAAGGCTATCCCAGCAAGGCAGGAGCCCATAAGCATCCCGCCGCGCGCGGTCATGTTCAGAGGTTCCTCGGTTGCTATGGGCAGCCACTTTGCAATGAGTGCCAACCCTTCGAGCGCCAAGCCATCGCACAACGGATGAAAGCCAGGCACAAGATAGGCCTCGATAGCATGAACCAGCGCGTCGGCGCCGGTCCAAGCAGTCAGATTTCTTGGCAACCCGACCGTCAGCTCCGGGTCCAAGAGTGCCAGAGCGGGCTTCAGATCCGGGTGCCAAACACAGAACTTCATCCCTTTGTCTGCGTGCGTGACCATGGCGGTGCTTTCGGTTTCGGCCCCGGTGCCAGCAGTCGTTGGAATGGTGATCAGGGTCGGAAAGCGGTGGCCCTGCGCCATTACTGGCACCGGCTGTTCATATTCAAAGGCCCAGAGGTCAAGATCGCAGAGCGCTGTAAGGCAGATCGCCTTGCCGCCATCCATCGCGCTTCCGCCGCCGATAGCGATCACCGCATCGTGGCCGCCCGCAAGGAAAGCCGTACGCCCCCCCTCAATCTCGCCATCGATCGGATTGGGCGAGATCTCTGAAAACACGGTCGTCGTCAGCCCTGCCTCCAGAAGCACAGCTCGCAATCGCGAGATGAAGGGCAGGTCACGGCTCCCGCGATCTGTCACGATCATGGGATTGCGGATCCCAAGACCTTGGCAGCGCCGCCCGATCTCGGCCAACCGTCCTGGCCCAAAGGCAATCGGTACCGGAAACCCCCAATCATGCGTGGCAAGCATCGTCGGATCATCTGATTTCATGGTTTGAAGATACTCTCGATAAGCGCACCGCGCTTTGGATTGGTGAAACGTTGATGAGCGTCATCTGGCCCCGAACCCCAGGGCTGCCTGACGTTTGCGGCTCCATCCACTGGTCATGCGGTCGGCGATAATGGCGATGATCGCCATCGCAAGACCTGCGATCAGGCCTTGACCGACGTCCCCGTCAGTCAGCGCGATATAAACGGTCTGTTCCAGCCCAGCCGCGCCCACTAGAGCGGCAATCACAAGCATGGCGATAGCGTGCAAAATGGTCTGGTTCAGCCCCAACATCATTACGGGCAACGCCAGAGGGATCTTCACCTGCCAGAGCATCTGGTGAGGTGTCGTGCCGATCATCCGCGCCGCCTCGACAACTGTCTCAGGCAGGCCGCGTAGCCCGTGTTCGCTGTAGCGGATCGCAGGAACGATGGCATAGGCGATGATCGCCAGAAGTGCAGTAAAGTCGCCAATCTTGAAGACCATGACGAAGGGGATCAGGATCACAAACAAGGGCATAGTCTGGAGAGTGTCGTTGATCGGCCGAACGATGGCGGAAACCCGGTCATTCTGAGCGGCCCATATTCCTATGGCAGAGCCGAGCGTGAAAGCGATTACCACTGCGACGCTGCAAAGGTAGATCGACAACACGGCGGCGTGCCAATTGCCGGTTACAACGATGAAGAGAAGCCCCATGGCTGTGCCGATCGCCATGGTGACCCCACCGATGTCGTAGCCCAAAAGGGCTAGGAGCAGGATGAGCGCGAGCCAGGGCAGATCGGTAAGCCCGAAATAGATGATCACAGCAAAGATCAGGACGGCGATGCCGGCCATCGGCTTCAAGCGTCGAGCTGCCCAGAGCGCAAGCGCGATCATAATTGCGCAATAGGCCAGCTTGTGCATTGGGGTCAGCGCGAATCCCCAGGTAAAGGGACTGACAGCTCCTTGGAGGCCGATCTTTACCGGGAGCATCATGAAATAGAAGGCTGCTGTCTTTGCCATTTCAATCTGACCGCTGAATGCCTTTATGAAACTGCTCAGGGCTTCGTTCATTACCGGTGCCGGGTTAAAGCGAAGCGCCTCGGGCCAATCGTTGAGTATCGGTATGACGAGGGACACCCCATAGACCAGCATCGCCCCAAAAACGGCGATCAACCAAAGGCGCCGACGGGCGGGTGTCTTGCCCATCCGCCTTGATCCGTCGGCAAAACCGCTTGTCACGCGATCAATCACCATTGCCATCAGCGCGATGACCAACCCCACCAGGAGGCTTTCGCCGAACTGCGCCTTGCGAATTGTCGACAACACTTCCCAGCCAAGGTCCGCCGTGCCGCCGATGACGGATGAGATAATCACCATGGACAGCGAGGCCATCGTCGCCTGATTGATCCCAAGCATTAGCTGACGTCGCGCCGACGGGACGCGGACCAGCCAGAAAAGCTGCCGTTCCGTTGCCCCCGACATCTGCCCAGATTCGACTACCTCTGACGCGACATTGCGCAAACCGAAGATGGTGTTCCGCACCATCGGAGGAAAGGAATAGAGGACGCTTGAAATCAGTCCCGCCACCGTTCCGAAACCGAAGAGCATCAGGATTGGCAGTAGATAGGCGAACGTGGGAACAGTCTGCAAAATGTCCAGCGTGGGCATGATAATCCGCTCCGCCCGAGGCGAGCCGAACCCCCATACGCCGATCGAAAAACCAAGTAGGATCGCTGAAGGGACCGAGATTGCCACAAGGGACAAGGTGTTCATGCCGGCGTCCCAAGTGCCGATTACCAGCATATAAGCCGATGCGCCGAGAGCAAACGCCGCCAGCCGCCAACCCGAAGCGGCATAGGCTGCAAGGCAGATCAGGAACATAACCACTGACCAAGGTAGTGCCTGCAGGACCTGATGAACAGCCTGTACCGGATAAGCCATTAGGGCCGAAAGTCCCTGAAAGAGCCAGGCAAAATGCGAGACTAACCAGCTTGATATAGCGTTCAGGACTTCTGCCGCAGGCAAGATCCATGCGTCTGGGTAGGCCGCGAGCCAGTCAAAACGGCCTTGCAGGAAAGCGAAGATCAGGGTGAGGGCAAGAGCGCCGAGCCAGAGGGTCGTCTTTCGGTCTAGCTGTGCCATCATATGCCTCATGTGCTGCCGGAGGGATCGACTTGCGCACGGCCAAGGGCCAGGGAGGCAGCTAGGCCTCGGGCCGTCGCGATCCCTAGAATGGCTCCGTCAGGGCCTTCCACTGCCACGCCGACAGAGGACCTGCCGAGATCGGGCAAGAGGCTTTCGACCAGCGTGTCAGCCGCCACACGGAGCAATCCCTCCGCGCGTCCGGCCGCTGGCTCCATGATGTCGCACGCGCGGAGGATACGCTCCCAAGGCACATCCTGTGTGAACTTGCGGATATACTCGTCCTTTGGATTTAGGATCAGATCGATGGGCCTCCCAATTTGCACAATTGAACCGTCGCGCATGATGGCCATGCGGTCGGCAATCCGAAGCGCCTCCTGGAAATCATGAGTGATGAAAACGATGGACTTGCGCAGCTTCGCCTGAATTCGCAGGAACTCGTCCTGCATCTGCTTGCGGATCAGGGGATCAAGCGCCGAGAACGGCTCATCCAGAAACCAGACATCGGGCTCTACTGCAAGAGAGCGGGCGATGCCTACACGCTGCTGTTGACCACCTGACAATTCGTTCGGAAAGTTGCGTTCCCTACCCGCGAGGCCCACGAGATCGATGACACGCGCTGCGTGAGAATGACGATCCGCCTCACCCATTCCCTGCAGCTTTAGCGGGAATGCAATATTGTCGATCACATTTAGATGAGGCATCAGACCGAAGTTTTGAAACACCATGCCCATCTTGTGGCGGCGGATTTCTATCAACTCGGCGGCGGATTTCTTAAGCAGGTCTTCGCCATCCAGCAGTATCTGCCCTGCGGTTGGCTCCACTAACCGTGAAAGGCAGCGTACGATGGTTGACTTGCCCGAACCCGACAGCCCCATTATGACGAAGATCTCGCCCTCGTGAACGTCAAAGCTGACAGAAGCATTGGCGACGATGTGGCCCTTTGCGCGCATGTTGGCGGCCCTTGCCGCAGGATTGCCTGCTCCCCCCGATTCAAGCTTGAAAAAACGGTCGGGATCTTGGCCATACACTTTCCAAACATCCCGGCAAGACAGCCGAACCGGACCGAGGTCAGCGCCTGTTGACTTCATCTCGTACTCCCGTGGCTGCGGCTCTTGGCGACTTCCGCCAGCCATTGCCGCTTCGGCTTCTGGAAAATCCGGTCGAAGGTGCGCGAGGCGCATCGCTCCGACCGGCCGCGTCAAGTAGCGACAGGCTATTGCTTCGCCTGTTCGATCCAGGGCTTCCAGGTGGCCTCGTTGTCCGCAACCCAACGGGCGGCAATATCCTCGACTTTCGCGCCTTGGGTATCGACCGCCAGGATTGCAGCATTCTCGTCGGCATTCTGCAGCTTCATGGCGGATAGCATCTTGAAGGCAGCGGGCCATTTGCCCTCAAAGCCACCCCATACCACCTTGTCCGCACTTGCCTGTTTGAAGCCGCAGGCGGTCTCCTTTGTCTCGTTGCTCTCCACGCACTCTCCGTCGGCCGGGTTCCATTCGACGAAATTCAGCTGGTACTTGGTGAAAATCCAATGCGGCTGGTACATCATGATCAGGATCGGTTGCTTGGCGTCGATGGCCGATGACAACTCCGCTATCATCGCACCTTCGCTACCGCCAGCGATGGGCTCAAACGGCAAGTCGATTGTTGCGATGAGGTCCTTTTCTCGCGTGCCCCAGTCCGCCGGATAAGTGATGACGCGCCCCTTGGGAAATGTATCCGGGGTGGCGAAAGCCTGTGCACAGTCGTAGAGCGCCTTATAGCTTGGAAGGCCGGGGCAGAGCTCCTCCATATATGGCGGATAGACCCAGCCTTCTTTGGTATCCAGCCCAAGGCTACCCAGGTTTACAATCTCGCCCGCTGCCAGCGCCTTAGGGTAGATGTCGCCGACGTTGTTGCTCCAGACCTCCGTCTGAAGGTCCAGATTGCCCTGCTGCAGCCCGATGTGCTGAGGCAGTGCGCCTGCGCTGACATATTCGACCGTGTATCCCATTTTCTGCAGCAGGAGGCCGGCCACGTGCGACGAGAAGAGCTGACCGGTCCAGTCGTTCAAGACGACCTTGATCGGATCCCCGGATTCAGGAACCGTTTGGGCTGCGACAGCAGTTCCCGAAGCAAGAACTGTGGTGGCAACAAGAGCCGCCTTCAGCAATTCAAACATGTCTTCCTCCCAGAAGTTGACGTTCCAGCGTCCGACTTGAATGTTGGACCAGTATTCGTCTGTCATTCCATAATACTTACTAGTAGTCAGTATTTGGTGTCAAAGGTTTTTTTGCTCCATGGGATGGCTATTTTCGATGTGGGTCGTAGCTTGGTAGCCGAGACAGACACACGGCATCTCAGGCACCAAGAAAAAATTGAGGAACCTCGGCATCGCCTGCGTCCGATATCGGCGGCTAACGGTGAGGGTTCTTGATTTGTTATGCCTTCGCTTGGGCCCCGCTTCCTGCGCGTTACCGAAACCTGGACCCGTTGCGGCAACAATGGAACTGATCGAGACATGCCTCCGTTGCCCGTCGAGAGGCTGTCACCGTTGGGAGGTCCTGTAGCGCGGATTGTGCCAGACTTCGGGTTCGAGCCGGGTTAGCGGCGCCCTACCGAGAACGTCATCGCTCAGCTTTTCGGCCAGCATGATGGTGGGGGCATTCGTGTTGCCATTGGTAACAAAAGGCATGATCGACGCGTCGACAACCCGCAGTCCCGTTAGCCCGTAGACTCTTCCGCCGGCGTCGACCACTGCCCCTTTGTCGCTGGCCGCGCCCATCCGGGCGGTGCCACATAGGTGCCATTGTGTTGTCGTATGGCCATTCAGCGCGGCATCCAGATCGTCGTCTGACTGCACGCTTGGACCTGGGAAGATCTCGGCTCCCTTTAGGTCCGAAAACGCAGGTTGGTGTACAAGTTCCCTTACCAGCCGGATGCCCTTCCGCATCAACTCCCGGTCGCGAGGATCCTTAAGATAGTTCACCAGAATGCGCGGGGCATCCCCAGGGTCGGAGGATCGCAGTTCAACCTTCCCGCGGCTATTGGCCCGCATCAAACCAACATGAATTTGAAAGGCGTGTTCCGGAAGTGGCTCCCACGTCTGATCATCGACTGCTATAGGTGATATGATGACCTGCAAGTCAGGATACTCGACACCGGGCCCGGACCTTATGCAGCCCAACCCGTCAAACGTGTTCGTTGCCGCGATGCCGCTACGCCGAGTGATCCACTGAATGCCTGCCACAACAGTCGCGAAAGGCCTTGTCTTTGGCCAAAGTGAAACCGGTTGCTTGCACCTGAATTTTAGCACGAAATCCGGGTGGTCATTCAAGTTTTGGCCTACCCCGGGCAGATCGTGCCGAAGATCAATCCCAATGTCAGCTAGGTGCCCCGCAGGGCCGATTCCCGATAGCATCAGAAGGTGGGGGGTTCCGACCGCTCCTGCGCTTAGAATGACCTCTCGTCTCGCGTATGCGATGGCAGTATTGCCGCCGCGGGTCCTGTAGGCGACTCCGGCGGCCTTGCTCCCGTCAATGACCACATGCTGTACCTGCGACCGCGTCTGAATTGTCAAATTGGATCGCCTGCGTACAGGATCAAGATAGGCTCGCGCGGCACTCCACCTTTCGCCGTTAAAGACAGTTCGCTCTGCGACGCCAAACCCCTCTTGTCTATGACCGCTTAGATCGTCTGACACTGGGTATCCGGCCTCTTCCCCCGCCTTGAGAAAGGCCAACGTCAAAGGATCCCGGGGATCGGCCCGGTGGACGTGAAGCGGGCCCGCGGCGCCGCGAAACTCATCTCCACCTCGGCTGTAGCTTTCCATGCGTTTGAAATAGGGCAAGACGTCAGCATAGCCCCAGCCTGGACAGCCTGCCTGACGCCAGCCTTCGAAGTCCAATGCGTGTCCCCGGATGAACACCATCCCGTTGATCGACGAGGATCCGCCTAATGTCTTGCCACGATCGTGCTGTATCTTGCGTCCGTTCAACTCTGGTTCGGGCTCGCCTTGAAAGGCCCAGTTGTGTCTGGTGCTCTTCAAATTTGACAGCATGGCGGCCGGAACTTTCAAGGAAAGCGCCGTGTTGTCGGGTCCTGCTTCCAGCAGCAGGACCCGGTTGCTCGGGTCGCTGGTCAAGCGGTTGGCCAGAACGCAACCTGCCGATCCAGCCCCTACAATTATGTAGTCGAAATCCATCTCGTCTTTCCTCGCGGCTCTGTCCGTCCGGCCGAAGCACACCGGTGGCGAGCTTCATCCGTACGGACGTGGCGTTTCCAGCCCCTCATAACGCAAAACTTACCAATTGCCAATAAACTTACCATCGGTTAGTTATTGGGCATCATCCTCAGTTGGACAGATCCTATGCAGCCCATCGCCCCGCTACCGTTGGTTTCATCCGAATCGTTGCAAGCGCTTCAGGGGTTGTCAGGCGTCGCACTGGCGCAGGTTGAGACCTGGATCACCGCCCCGGCCAAGGGAGGTGACGCTTGGGGTGAGGTCAAACGTTGCCTGCTTGTGCGCGTCACGACCGACAGCGGAACAGCAGGATGGGGCGAGGCGTTTGTCCTCCCCTGTCGCGAGAAGGGAGTGGCGGAAATCATTCATGCTCTTGGCCAAGCGGCGGCTTCATTGCAATCTGCCTCGCCTTGGGCATTTCGCGATATGGCAATTCGGATCGGGTCTAAGCACCGGGGTCTGGACTATTCCGCCGCCACCAGCGCACTGGAAATGGCCTTGTGGGATATCTACGCCAAACTCGCCGAGAAGCCGCTTTGCGAAGTTCTTGGCGGCGACGCCAGGAATGATGTTGCGGTCTATGCGAATATTTGGAGCGAAACCCAATGGGATGCGGAATCCTTGGCCATGCGGGCATCAGATCTGGTTGCCAAAGGATATGCGGCGGTCAAAATCCATCCCATGCCGAACCATTCGGCACATGAAGCTGTGCAAGCGGTGTTGCGAGTGCGGGAAGCCATCGGAGATGGCATCAAGCTCATGGTTGACATGGGTGCGCCGGACGACCCCGAGACGTCGCTCTATCTGGCCGAAAATATTGTCCCGGCGCGCCCGTACTGGTTTGAAGAACCTTGCGACGGGCAAGAAATTGAGGCTCTTGCAAGCATTCGCCAAGCCACAGGAATGAGGATCGTTACCGGCGAAAAGCAATGCGGTCTGCCTCATTTCCGCGCCGTTCTGGCACGAGGAGCGGCAGATATCCTCAACCCGGACATCGCTGGAATCGGGGGGCTGCTAGACATCCTTGAGGTGGCCAGAATTGCCCATTGGCAGGGTGTAATGCTTTCGCCACATTGCTGGAACTCGATGACGATTGCGGCCTCGGCAATGCTTCACGTCTGTGCCGCAGTCCCCAACGTCGAGATGGCCGAGATATATCCGGAATATGTCGAGCACGGCGCAAGATTTGCAACCACCGGCTTTCACCTTGAAGGAGCGCGGGCGCGTCTTTCTGGCCGATTGGGGCTGGGCGTGGAAATCGACACAGGGGCATTGGGCAGACTCTCCGAGCATTTTCGCTCAAGCATTCTAGCCGATAGACCGTCATCGCGATGAAAGTGTCGCTCGAGCGCAGGGCCAGACTCGCATGCCTTTTTGCCGGCGCGGCTTGGGGGATGTTCTGGATTCCCCTTAGGGCGCTGGAAGAAGCCGGTTTGAACGGTCTTTGGATTACAGTCTTCTTCTATCTGGTCCCAACCATTTGCCTTGTTCCCGTTGCCGTTTGGCGATGGGCGCACATAAAAGCAGGCGGCGTTCCGCTGCAAATTACCTCACTGCTCTCGGGAGGGGCATTGCTGCTCTATTCCATCGCCATTGTCTACACTGACGTCGTTCGCGCCATGCTGCTGTTCTATTTGACGCCAGTCTGGGCGACACTGCTCGCACGGCTTGTTCTCGGTGAGGCGATCACCCTGG
>JBAXLX010000053.1:0-14764 GCA_037134595.1 Pseudomonadota bacterium | reverse complement strand
CCTCGCTTTTCCCCGGGGCAGACCATCTGCGCCAAGCCCTTTCGCCGGATGCGCCGATCTTGATGGCCCTGCGCGCCGATGCGGCCGGTGAGCCGCGCATCACCCTTTCCGCCCGTGTTTTGCAAGCGGCAGACCATATCCACATTCTGATCACCGGCCCCGAAAAGCGCCTCGCGCTGGACCGCGCTTTGACCCTTCCCCCCGAACTGGCCCCAATTCGCACCGTGCTTGACCAAGCCACCGTGCATTGGGCGGAGTAGCCCTATGCCAAACCGTTTTGCAGCCCTGCACGCCCACCACGCCCAAGTGGCCGACCGTGCGATTCTCAGCCTGTTTGACGACCAGCGCGCATCGGCCTTTTCACTGCAAGCCGATGGGCTGCTGTTCGACTATTCCAAGACCAATATTGACGCCGAAGCCCTTGCCCTGCTCATGTCGCTGACCGACTCCGCCGGATTGGCCGCCAAACGCGAGGCGATGTTTTCCGGCCAAAAGATCAACGACACCGAAGGCCGCGCCGTCTTGCACACCGCCTTGCGGGCAGGTGATACCGCGCAAGTTTTCGTTGACGGGGCCGATGTGATGCCCGAGGTCCGCGCCACCCGCGCACGGATGGTGGAATTTGCCACTGCCGCGCGCGAAGGCCGCATCCAAGGGCAGGGCGGGCGGATCACCGATGTGGTCAATATCGGCATTGGCGGGTCTGATCTGGGGCCTGCCATGGCCACGCTGGCCTTGGCCCCTTACGCCGATGGGCCGCGGCTGCACTATGTCTCGAATGTCGACGGCGCGCATATTGCCGATACGCTGAAGGGCCTGAACCCTGAAACGACCTTGGTGATTGTCGCCTCCAAAACCTTCACCACGATTGAAACTATGACCAACGCCGACACCGCCAAGCGCTGGATGGCGGGCAAGGTTGCCAATCCGGCTGCCCAGTTCTGCGCGGTGTCCACGGCGGCGGATAAGACGGCGGCTTACGGCATCGACCCGTCGCGGGTGTTTGGCTTTGAGGATTGGGTCGGCGGGCGCTATTCGCTCTGGGGCCCGATCGGCCTTGGCGTGATGTTGGCCGTCGGCCCACAGGCCTTTGCGCAATTTCTCGCCGGAGGACGTGCCATGGATGACCATTTCCGCACCGCCCCCTTTGCCGCCAATATGCCGGTTTTGCTGGCCCTCGTCGGCCTGTGGCACAACCAAATCTGCGGCTATACCACCCGAGCGGTGCTACCCTATGACCAACGCCTGTCGCGCCTGCCCGCTTATTTGCAGCAGTTGGAAATGGAGAGCAACGGCAAGCGCGTGGGCATGGACGGTTCCGATCTGCCCTATAACTCCGGCCCCGTGGTTTGGGGAGAGCCGGGCACCAATGGCCAACACGCCTTTTACCAGCTGATCCACCAAGGCACCCGCGTGGTGCCCTGTGAGTTTTTGGTGGCCAAAGCCGGCTATGAGCCCGACCTTGCCCACCAACACCTGCTTTTGGTCGCCAATTGCCTTGCGCAATCCGAAGCCCTGCTGCGCGGGCGTTCCTTGGCGCAGGCCACCGCGATCATGGCGCAAAAGGGCCTGACGGGCGCAGAGCTTGACCGCCAAGCCCGCCACCGTGTGTTCCCGGGCAACAGGCCGTCAACGACCCTGGCCTATGCCAAGCTGACGCCCTTTGCGCTCGGCCAGATCATCGCGCTCTATGAACACCGCGTCTTTGTCGAAGGAGAGATTTTGGGCCTGAATTCCTATGACCAATGGGGGGTAGAGTTGGGCAAGGAACTGGCCGTGGCCCTACAACCCATTCTGGAAGGGCGGCAAAGCGCGGCGTGCAAAGACGGATCGACCCAAGCCCTCGTGGCCTTCCTGCGCCCCTAATCCCTTTCATCTTGGCACAAATACTCCGGGGGGTGCGGGGGGCTGGCCCCCCGCTTAAGGCTGCTGTGCCCGTGCTGCAGTGCCCGTGCCGCAGCCATCTTGGCGGCCAAAAGCAGGGCAGCGATGGTGCTGTCAGGCTTGGCCAAGCCCTTGCCGGCAATATCAAACCCCGTCCCGTGATCGGGCGAGGTGCGAATGAACGGCAGCCCCAAGGTCACATTCACCCCACCGTCAAAATCCAGCGTCTTGATCGGGATCAGGGCCTGATCGTGGTACATGCAAATTGCGGCATCATAGCTGGCCCGCGCGCGGGGGTGAAACATCGTATCGGCCGACAGGGGGCCGCGCAGATCAAAGCCTTCGGCCTTCAGGCGGGCAATCAAGGGCGCGATCATCTCGATCTCTTCGCGTCCCATCGCCCCGCCTTCGCCCGCATGGGGGTTCAGACCTGCGATGGCCAACCGCGGATGGGGCAGGGCGAAATCGCGCTGCAAGCCGCGTATGGTCACGCGGATCACCTCTTCCAGCAGGGCGGCGGTCAGGGTGGCGGGCACTTGGGCCAAAGGAATGTGGATCGTGGCGGGCACCACGCGCAGCATCTCGGATGCCAGCATCATCACCACCGAAGCCCCGCCTGCCAGGTGCGCTAGATATTCGGTATGCCCCGGAAAGGCAAAGCCCGCCCCCTCTTGCAGCGCCTTTTTGTGGATGGGCAGCGTGCACAGGGCGCGGGCTTGGCCGTCTTGCACCAAACCCACCGCGCGTGCGATCACGTCGATCACCCCTTGGGCATTGGCAGGGTCAGGGCGCCCTGCAATGGCCTGTCCGGCAAAGGAATGTGCGAGCACGGGCAGCACGCCCTTTGGCACCAAGGCCACTTCATCGGGGGTGGCGATTTCGGCAAATTCTGCACCTTGCGGCAAATGGCGCGGGTCGCCCAGCCAGAAAAACGGCAGGTCGGGCAGGGCCAAGCGCGCCAAAACCGCAATCTCGGCCCCGATCCCGGCAGGCTCGCCGCAGGTCAGCGCGATGGGCCTTGGGTCAGCCCGGCTCATTGCCGAACGATGATCGCTTGTGTGCGCAGGTCTTGCAAATAGGCCGTGGCCAGAAGGGCGAGCTTTTCATTCACCAAAGCGGCGCGCACATCATCGCGCGATGGGGGAACTTGCGATTGAGGACTGCGCGCGCACAGCATAACCAGTTCGCTTCCCCCGCCCACAAGGGCACTTTCGCCCGCATCCAACCCCGCCAAAACGCTGCGCAGCGCCGCAGGCACCGCCGCCTCGGCTGTGGTTTGGCGTTGCAGCACCTCTTGCGGCATGCCCCGCGCTGCGACATCCAACCCCGCACAGTCCGTGATCTGGCCCTGAATCTTGATCAAATCTTTCCCGGCTGCGGGCCGAAAGATCGCATAATCGACCTGAGGCGCGCCTTTGGTGTCACCGCGTCCCTCGCTTTGATCGCGCACAAGGTACAGGGCCACGGCTCCCTGCAGCATCACAGGTGCCGTGATATCGCCGACTTTCAGGCCAGCTAGGGCGGTTCCCACCTGCGGCGGTAAGGTTGTCGTATCCACCCAGCCCAGATCCCCGCCTTTGCCAGCCGTCCCGCCCTTGGAAAAAATCCGCGCGGCGTTGCTGAAGTCGGTCGGCGTTTTCAAACTGCCGCGGATTTTCAGCGCCAAAGCCATGACATCGGTTTTGCCATCGTCGGGCAGCACCAATTCGGCCAAGAAAGCGCGCAAAGCCCCACCCGAGGCGGCACCTTGCGCAATCCGGCGCTCTACCTCGGCATCGGTGACGCGGATCCGGCCGGCAAACTTGGCGCGCACCACCGCGCGCCACACAATGCCCGCTTTGACAAAATCCCGAAAGCTCTGCGGTTCAACGCCTGATTCGCCAATCGCCTTGATAAAGGCGTCCGGTGTCATGTTGGCGCGCGAGGCGAATTCGACCATGCCCGCGCGCACCTCATCGGCGCTGACGCCGACATGCAACGTCATGGCGGCGTCCAATTGCAAACGGTCGTCGATCAAATCGTCCAAGGCGCGCTTTGGCAAATCGCCCGCTTGCTGCAAAGCCTGCAAAAAGGCCAGACGTTGGGCAAGTTCAAAGCGCGTGATGACGGTGCCGTTGACCGTAACGGCCGGGGCAAACACGGTGTCTTCGGCCCGAACCGAACTTGACCCCAAGCCCAAAATCAACAGCCCAAGGCACAGGGCCATAGCCTGCGCCAGTCTTATACCCATCATCATCTTGCGCGTCATAGGCTCATTCCTGTTGCGTCACTTGCGGCACATATGCTGCGGTCCTTGCGAGGCACTTCCGCCAAATCCCACAAGCTCGACCATCAGGCCGAAATCGGTGCTCGCCTCGACATTAGTCGAGGAAGTGTATCTGCGCGAGACGGAAAGATCGACGAAAACACATTCGTTACTGTAATTCAGTCGCAAGCCCGCCTGTGCCGCGCGTTGTGACACCAAATCATACCGGTTGGTCAAATGCGCCGTCCAGTTGCGGGTGACATCATAGGTGCTGTCCAGCACCAATTCGCGCACGTCTTGGGTGCGTCGTTCGGTTTGGTCAGCCTGAATCGCGCGATATCCACCCAAGACATTGACCTTCGGCCCTTTCAGATGGAACAAGACTTCCGCCTTGGTCAGTTCTAGGTCGTCATCCAGCAAGACCCGCGACAGCAGGCCAAAATGCCCCGGGCTATCCACAGATCCTGACACCAACCAGTCTGACGAGGTGCCCGACAGGCCAGAGGGGCCGCTGAACTGGCTCAAATCCGTCTGGCGCAGCACCCGTCCGGCCGTGGCCCCCACGGTCCAGCCCGCTGGCGCCGTGCGCAGGTAATGCAGGCCCATGTTCATCCGCGTTCCCCCTTCAAAGGCATCCGCGCCGGGAAAGCGGTCAAGGCCAAACAGGTTGCTTTCGTCAAATTCGACCAGCGAGGAATCCTCATTTGGAATCGCAGTGTCAGGGTTTGGCGCCGAAACGATTTGCACGACGGGTTCGATCACTTGCACCGTGCCTTCGGCCGTGGACTTGACCCAAGGCCAGCGCAGCGCCAAGCCGCCGATGGCCGTGCTGCGCGAAGGGTGTCCGGCATAGTCCTCATCTTGGCCGATCCGGTAAAAATCGGCCTCACCCGCCACAGCCGAAGAAAGTTGCATGCCATTGGCAAAGGTCCAGTTGCGCCGCCAGTCGCCCTTAAAGCTGATCCGCACCATATCGCGCCCATCCGCCACGCCGTCGCCATTGGTGGCGGACACATCTGATGGGCGATAAAGGCTGTGAGATTGAATTTCAAAATCGCTTTCGCCGCCCAAGAGGGTCGGTACTAACCTGCGTTGCAGCACGACATCCGACAGGGCCGCCGGTTGGGTCGTGTTGCTTTCGCCTTCGCGCAACGAATGCAGACCGGTCAGTTCCCCGGAAAAATAGGTGTCGCGCTGCACCTTGGTGATTTGCACCGACGAATCCAGCCGGTCGGCCTCTGTGATGCCGTAATCCACCAGATAGGCATCATCGCTGACCGTGATGCCGTGAAAATCCAGCTTATAGCCTTTGCCCAAATCGAAGTCGCCCGTCACGGCAAGATAGCCACGCGCTTGCCCCGGCAAGGTTTGGTCGTTGGTCATCGCCCCGTTCACCGTCAGCGTGCCTTGGGTAAACGCCTGCCGGTAGCGCAGGTTCAACGTGCTGCCGCCGCCCGATGTCACAAAGGGCGTCAGGGTCACATCGCGGTTGGGCCCCAGCACGATGAAATAGGGCAAAAGCACGCCTGTGCCCAAGGCCGTCGTCGTGCGTATTTTCGGCGTTAAAAAGCCCGTGGCCCGGTCAACGCGCGGGTCGGGCACGCGCAGGATGGGCAAATACATCATGGGAATGCCGACAAATCGCAGCGTGGCATGGGAAAACCAGATTTGCTGGGCTTGGGCGTCATGCACCACCTCATGCGCGCGAATCTCCCATAGGGGCGTCGTCGATCCCGCGCAGATCGTGCAGGACGAGGCGGCAACATCGCGCATCGCCGTATAGCGCCCCGCGCCTGAACGCAGCATCGCGCTGCCCGCAATTTGCAGTTTTTGCTGCAGCATAAGTCGTGCGGACGCCAAAATCCCTTCGGTTAAATCGGCGCTCAGATCGGCCTGATCGCCCAACAGCACATTGCCCAAACCATCGTCAATCCGGATCGGCCCCGTGATCGACAGCCGATCTGTGGACTGGTCATAGATGACCTGAGAGGCGGTCAGATGTTGGCCGTGGAAAAACACTTCCACATGTCCGGTGGCGACCAGCACATCCCCCGCTTGCAGCGTAACTTGGTCGCCGACCAGCATGGCTTGGTCAGCCGCCGAATTGGGCTGCACATCAGCTTGGGCCGAGAGGGACACCCCAAGGCAAAGGGCAACAGGCAGAAGCCGACGCATCAGCCATCCTCCAGATGGAGCAAGAACCCCAAAGCCAGCAGCAATGCCGCCAAAGGCGGGCTCCACGCGGCCAAAATCACCGGTATTTGGCCGTTCTCGCCCAAGACCTGACCGAAGTTGCGCAAAAAGAACACCCCAAAACCCGACATTAAGGCCAAAATCACCAAGACACCGGTTTGCGCCATACGGGCATGGCGCATGGTAAAGCCGGCGGCGATCAGCACCATGGCGGCCAGCAAGACCGGGTTGGCCAGTTCGATCTGGTACCAGACCAAATGACTGCGCGCTGAAAATCCGGCGTTTTTGAGGTCTTGGATGTAAGACGGTAGGTTCCAGAAGCTGACGGCACTGGGTGTTCCAAAACTATCGTGAATGCGGTCGCGTGTCAGGTCTGTGGCCAAGGTTTGGCCTTTGGGCAAGACTTGCACCCCGCGCTGTGGATTGGCATCGCTCAGGCGCCAGACACGCCCTTGCGACAAAGACCAAAATCCCGGAACCAACCGGGCGGTTTGCGCCTCGATTCGCTGGATGGGTGTCCCGTCGGGGCCAAAGCTTAGAAAGGTCACCTCGTAAAGTTCCGTTCCATCCAAATTGGCGCGCTTGGCCTCAATCACGGTTTGACCAGAAGCCGTGCCTTGCCGCAACCAAAGCCCCGCCTCAGACACCGAAAAGATCGCCCCGCCCCGCGCATGGCCAGAAGACAAGATATCATAGCGATGCGCTGTCGCCGCAACCAACGGGTTCAACACCCCCACGGCAAAGGCCCCAATCGCCAGCGCCGTGACGGCCGGGGCCATCAGAAACGACAGGCCAGATCGCCCGGCCGTGCGCACAACCACAAGCTCAGACGACCGCGACAGGCCCAAAAACAAGGCGATGGCCGATAAGGTGACGATCAAGGGCAAAATCCGGTACATCGTCGCAGGCACGTTCATCACCGCCAAAAGCAGCGCTTCGGACAGACCAAGACCGGGGTTTGCAAAGCGGCGCATCTCGTCGATCATGTCGATCATCACGAAAAGCGCGAAAAATCCGGCGAGGACTTGCAAGAACAAAGCCAAAAAGCGTCGGGCGATGTAGAGGTTTAAGATCATGGTGCCCGCCTTTGCCCTGTGCGATTGGCTCCGGCAAGGCGCAGCAATCCCCAAGCCAATCCCAAGCCCAGCGCCGGGGCAAGATAGGCCAAAGCCCAGCCCCCGGCGGCCTTGGCACCCCAATCGGCGGCGGCGGTGTTCAAGCCTTGCACCACAATCAACGCTGCGATCGCCAGCACAACCTGCCGCCACAGCCCGAATCGGCTAAAACCGCCCAAAACCAAGGCCCCAAATCCGATCAGCGTGACACATACCGCCAAAAGCGGGTCGGAAAAGCGGCTGTGGGCTTCAAAGGCCAAACGTTCAGCGCCCGCGCCGGTTTCGGCCAAAATCTTCGCGCTTGGCCATAAAAGCTCTGCCGTGCTCAGTTCGGCGGCGCTGCGTCTGTAGGGATCGTGCGAACCCATCAAAGCGCCAAGGTCAAAGGTGAAGTCGGCAAAGCGCGTCACAGCCAGTCGCTGGGAGGTGCGGTCTAATCCTTGGACCATGCCGTTGAACATAATCAGTTTTGGTCCAGATTCGCCGCGCGCAAAAAGCGCACTGCGCGCGGTATAGGTGGTGCGCGCCTCTGGTGTGCGGTTGTCAGCCAAAAACAGGTCCAACAACTCGCCCTGCGGCGAGATGTCACGGATGTAAAGGGTGACGTTGGGGGTTGGGTGGGTGAAACTGCCCGCCGTCAGATAGCGCGCTGTGACGTTCTCGGACATGGTTGCCCGCGCTTGCTCTAGGGCCGAGCGGCTGACAGGCACGATGAAATTGCCCAAAATGGCCATCATGACACCAACCACCAGCCCAAAATACAAAACTGGTCGCGCCAGACGAAAGGCCGAAAAGCCCGTGGCCTGCATCACCACCAACTCGCTTTCGCTCATCATGCGGTTGGTGACATAGATGGTGGCGATAAAGGCTGCAACCGGCAGGACAAGTTTGATCACAAACGGCAGCGTGAGCAGCGAAAACTCCAGAAAAATCAGGGCCGATTGTCCGTCGCCGATCAACTGGTCAAACAGGCCCACGGCCTTGTTCATCCAATAAACGCCCACCAGAACCAGCGCAAAAAACCCGAACAACTGCAGGAATTGCGACAGAAGATATCGGTCGATCCGGGGCAAATCCAATCCTTTGGGTCTTGCGTGGCTGCAGCATGTTCGGCGCGATCCTAGACCCAAAGCGCGGCGGGGAAAACTGGTATCTGGCCAATTGCGCCGGTGGGGTCTAGCTTGCGTGCACGTCTTGCCGACGCAGGCTGCGTTCGGCCCCTTTGGTGGAGTAGCCCTGATGAGCGATGTGTTGGTTCCCGAAATCCTGTCCTATCGGGCTGATGATCTGGCGGCGCGGTCCGGTCGGATTGTGATCCTGGTCGAAGGGTCAGCCCCCACCTCGCTCGCAGCGCGGCGGTTGGACAGGTTAACGCGCGGCGCGGTCGGTCGGGCCATGGCGTCAGAGGCGTGGGGTCGCGTGAAACCGGGCGACTCTGTGGAACTGGCCTATCCCGCAGGGCTTGGCGCCAGCGCGCTGCATCTGGTGCACCTGCCGCGCCGCGCTGATCTGGCGGCGGCGCGTAAGGCGGGCGGCACGATTGCGCGGCTGTACGGGTCAGAGCCGCTCTTGGCCGTGATCGAAGGCCATCCCCGCCACGGCGAGGTGATCTTGGGCCTTTTGCTGCGGGCCTATAGCTTTGATCTGTACAAATCGGGCGAGAAAAAGGCCAAAGGGTCTGTCAGCCTGATGGTGGCCGATGTCGCCGCAGCGCAAGCCGCATTGACGGCGGCCACGGCCTTGGCCCAAGGCGTGTTCCTGACGCGCGATCTGGTCAATGAACCGGCCAATGTGCTGACCACCACCGAATTCGCCCACCGCCTGACCGCCCTGCGTGATCTTGGCGTGCAGGTCGAGGTGCTGGACGAGCCCGAGTTGGAACGCCTTGGGATGCGGCTTTTGCTGGGCGTGGGCGTCGGGTCGGAGTGCCCCTCGCAGGTCGTGGTGATGCGCTGGAACGGTGGGCCCGCGGGCGAGGCCCCCTTTGCGCTGGTAGGCAAGGGCGTGTGCTTTGACACGGGCGGCATCTCGATCAAGCCGGCGGGCGGGATGGAAGAGATGACGATGGATATGGGCGGGGCAGGGGTTGTGGCCGGGGTGATGAAAACCCTTGCCCTGCGCGGGGCCAAGGCCAATGTGGTCGGGCTGGTGGGGCTGGTGGAAAACATGCCCGACGGGCGCGCCCAACGTCCGGGCGATATCGTGACATCCATGAAAGGCGACACGGTCGAGGTGATCAACACCGACGCCGAGGGCCGCTTGGTTCTGGCCGATGTGCTGTGGTATGCGCAAGAAACCTTTAAACCCAAGGCAATCATCAATCTTGCCACGCTGACGGGGGCGATTATCGTGGCCTTGGGGTCAGAACATGCAGGCGTTTTTTCCAACAACGATGCGCTGTGCAATGCCTTCCTGAAGGCCGCAGCCGCCGAGCACGAAGGCGCATGGCGTATGCCGATGGGGCAGGCCTATGACGACCGGCTGAAATCGCGGCTGGCCGATATGATGAATGTCGGCGGGCGTGATGGCGGGGCGATTGTGGCGGCCCAGTTCATCAAGCGGTTCATCAAAGACGATATGCCGTGGGTGCATCTGGATATTGCAGGCGTCACACTGCTCAAAGGCGATACGCCAACTGCGCCCAAAGGGGCGACGGGCTGGGGGGTTCTGGCGCTGAACCGCCTGATCGCCGATATGTTCGAAACCGCTGCGAAAAAGGCCTGATCTGCTGATGCCCGCCACGGCGGTCTTTTATCATCTGCTGCGCGCGGGCTTGGACGAGACGGTGATGACCACCGTCACCCGCGCCCAAGGCGCAGGCTGGCGCGTGATGATTCGCGCGCCAGATCCTGCTGTGTTGCAGCATCTGGATGCCAAGCTGTGGCTGGGGCCGGAAGAGGGGTTTTTGGCCCATGGGCTGGCAGGCGGCGTCCACGATGCCGATCAACCCGTGCTGTTGGGGCAAGGGCACATCACCAACGGCGCGCAGGGCCTGATGCTGCTGGCGGGGGCCGAAGCCGCGCGCGACGAAGTGGCCGCCTTACAGCGCATCTGGGTCTTGTTTGACGGCGCAGACCCGGATGCCGTGGCCAAGGCCCGCCAAAGCTGGACGCAGCTTACCGGATGGGGCTTGGCCGCGCAGTATTGGAGCGACGAGGGCGGCGCATGGGTCAAGAAATCCGACCGCGCCGCCGCCCCTCCCGCTGCTTGAGGATCGTCCCGACCCGGCCGAAGCTGCGATAAATCGCGTGCTTCGGGCGGCCAGCCTTGCGCCTTTAACCGCGCAAAGCCCGCGCCTCGGCGGCAAGGGCGGTGATCTGGGCCCAATCGCCCTTGGCCAAAGCCTCTTTCGGCGCGACCCAGCTGCCGCCGACACATAGGATGTTGGACAGGCCCAAATACTCGCGCGCGTTCTTCAGGCTGATGCCACCCGTGGGGCAGAATTTCACCTGCGGCAGGGGCGACCCGATGGACTTAAGATAGCCCACTCCGCCTGCCTGTTCGGCGGGGAAGAACTTTTGCACCGTGTAGCCCTTTTCGAGCAACGCCATAATCTCGGACGCGGTGGCAGCACCGGGCAACAAGGGCAGCTCGTATTCGGCACAGGCGTCCAACAACCGCTCGGTCGCGCCGGGCGAGACGCCAAACTTGGCCCCCGCCGCCTTGGCCGCCTTGACATCGGCAGGGGTCAGCAAAGTGCCAGCCCCCACGACGCCGCCCTCAACCTCGGCCATGATGCGGATGGCTTCTAGGGCCACGGGGGTGCGCAGCGTCACTTCTAATGCGGGCAAACCGCCTGCGACCAAGGCTTGGGCCAAATTGCGGGCATGGGACAGATCGTCCACCACGATCACCGGCACCACGGGGGCAAGGCGGCAGATCTCGGCGGCTTTGAGCGATTGTTCGGCGGGGGTCATGGCGATTTCCTTTCGCCCTTGGGCGCTTGGGGAGAGGGCAGGAGCCTCCGGCGGGGATATTTGGGCAAGTATGAAAGGGCAAGGAGGATTGAGGCGATCTGACCCCCCGCCACGGGCCGGAAACCGGGGGCAGCGGGGGGCCTTTCACACTTGGCGGTCATCGGCGTCCCCGCCTGTACCGCTCGCTCATACTCCGCGCTATTCCTTTCATACTTGTTAAAATATCCCCGCCGGAGGCACTTTTTCTTTTGGGCCTCAGTAAAGGCTGGAGGCCCCTTCGGTCGAGGGGCCCACTTGGGCGCGGAAGGCCGCGAAAAGCTCGCGGCCAAGTCCCCAAGCGTTGGCCGATAGGTCGGCTGTGGCCAGCGGGCGTTGGTCGAAATCGGCGGCCAGCACGCTCAGCGTGCCTGCGCGTGCATCCAGCCGCACCACATCGCCGTCGCGCAGTTTGGCGATGGGGCCGCCCGCGGCCGCTTCGGGCGAGATATGGATCGCGGCGGGCACTTTGCCCGAGGCGCCAGACATCCGCCCGTCGGTCACCAGCGCCACTTTCAGGCCGCGTTCCTGCAGGATTGACAGCGTCGGGGTCAGCGAGTGCAGTTCTGGCATGCCATTGGCCTGCGGGCCTTGGAAGCGCACGACGACGATGGTGTCAGAGGTGAATTCGCCAGCCTTAAACGCTGCTTTCACGGCGTTTTGGTCGTGAAACACCCGCACGGGGGCCTCTATCACATGGCGCTCAGGGGATACGGCGGAGACTTTGATCACGCCGCGGCCCAAGTTGCCGGATAGTTGCTTCAAGCCGCCGGTCGCGGCGAAGGGGGCGGCGACCGGGCGGACGATTTTGTCGTTGAGGGTTTCTTTGGCCCCGGCCACCCATGTCAGGCGGCCTTCGGCGAGTTTCGGCTCGGTGCGGTAGGCGGCCAAACTGTCGCCCATGACGGTTTTCGCATCGGCGTGCAGCAGGCCTGCATCCATCAGCTCGCGCATCAGCAGACCCAAGCCGCCCGCCGCGTGAAAGGCGTTCACGTCTGCCATGCCGTTCGGGTAGACCTTGGCCATCAAGGGCACGGATTGCGAGATCTCGTCGAAATCGGCCAGATCCAGCAGCACGCCCGAAGCGCGGGCCATGGCGGGCAGGTGCAAGATCAGGTTGGTCGACCCGCCCGTGGCCATGAGCCCGACCATGCCGTTCACATAGGCGCGCTCGTCAAGGATATGGCCTGCGGGGCGGAAGTCATTTCCCAGCGCCGTGATGGCGGCGGCGCGTTCCACCGCAGCCTCGGTCAGCGCCTCGCGCAGCGGGGTGCCGGGGTTGATAAAGGACGACCCGGGCAGGTGCAGGCCCATGAATTCCATCAGCATCTGGTTGGTATTGGCGGTGCCGTAAAAGGTGCAGGTGCCGATGCCGTGATACGAGGCCATCTCGGCCGCCATCAGGGCATCGCGGCCCACCTCGCCATTGGCAAAGGCGTTGCGGACGCGGGATTTTTCTTCATTCGGCAGGCCAGAGGTCATGGGGCCAGCGGGCACAAAGACGGCCGGAATATGGCCGAAGGTGGCAGCCGCGATGATCAGGCCGGGGACGATCTTGTCACAGACCCCCAGATACAACGCCGCATCAAAGGTGTTGTGCGACAGGGCGATCCCCGCCGCCATGGCGATGACATCGCGCGAGAACAGCGACAGTTCCATCCCCGGTTGGCCTTGGGTCACACCGTCACACATCGCAGGCACGCCGCCGGCCACTTGGGCCGTGGCACCCACGCGGCGGGCGGCGGTGCGGATCAGTTCGGGGTAATGCTCAAAGGGTTGGTGGGCGGACAGCATATCGTTATAGGCCGTCACCACGCCGATGTTGGGCGCCCGTGCTGCCGCCAGCGCGTCTTTGTCTTGCCCCATCGCCGCATAGGCATGGGCCTGATTGCCGCAGGCCAGATGGCCGCGCACCGGACCCTTGCTCACCGCTTGGCCGATCCTGTCAAGATACAGCCCCCGCGCGGCGGCCGATCTTGCGCGGATCCGGTCGGTGACGCGGGCAATGGTGGGGTGCAGGGCCATGGGAACCTCTAAAGGACAGCTTGGGCGTGGAGTAGCAAAGCTCGTTAGCGCTAACAACATCTTTTTGCAGGGGGCAGGCACCGCATACCCCAAAGCGGGGCCTTTCGAAAGCGCGCCGTTGGGGTTATGGACCGGATATGAGCGATCAAACCCTTCTCGATGACGAGCCCGCCCCCCTTTCGGCCCCCTCAGGCCGTGCCCATTCCCGCCCCGTGGTGCGCCTGCGCCCCAAGGCCGAAGCCCGCGCCGTGCGCTTGGGCTTTCCGTGGGTCTATGCCGACGAATTGGTGACCGACCGGCGCACCGCCGCCCTTGCCCCCGGGGCCTTGGCCGTGCTGGAAGACGGCGAGCGCCGCGAGATCGGGCTTGTCACCGTCAACACCAAATCCAAAATCATCGCGCGGATGCTGGACCGCGACCCTTTGGCGCAGATTGATCAGGCGTGGTTTGCCGCCCGCTTGACCGCGGCCTTGGCCCTGCGCGAGCGGCTGCATGACACGCCGCATTACCGCCTGATCCATGCCGAGGCCGATGGCCTGCCCGGTGTGATCATCGACCGCTTCGGCGATGCCGCTGTCATCCAACCCAACGCCGCTTGGGCCGAGGCGCATATTGATGCCTTGAGTGCCGCTTTGCAGCAGGTGACGGGCGTGTCGGTGGTGATCAAGAACGGCACGGGCCGTGCCCGGGCGCTTGAGGGGCTGAAGGACGAAAACGTTGTCATGGCGGGGGCCTTGTCTGGGCCGATCGCTGTGCCGATGAACGGGGCCACCTATTTTGCCGATCTGGAAGGCGGGCAGAAAACCGGCCTGTTCTTTGACCAACGCCCCAACCATGCCTTTGCCAAAAGATTGGCCAAGGGGTCCAAGGTCTTGGATGTGTTTTCTCATGTGGGCGGCTTTGCCTTGGCGGCTTTGGCGGGCGGGGCGGAAAGTGCTTTGGCGGTAGACGCTTCCGCTCCGGCCTTGGCGCTGGCGGCTAAGGGGGCGCAGGCTTCGGGCTTTGCCAATTTTGCCACACGGCAGGGCGATGCCTTTGATGTGCTGGAAGCCTTGGGGGCCGAAGGCGCGAAGTTCGATATGGTGATCTGTGATCCGCCCGCCTTTGCGCCCAATAAAAACGCGCTAGAAGCGGGTTTGCGCGCTTATGAACGCGTGGCGAAATTGGCGGCGGGGTTGGTGACGCAGGGCGGCTATCTGGTCTTATGCTCGTGCAGCCATGCTGCCGACCTGACAGCCTTTCGCAACGCCTGCGCGCGTGGCATCGGGCGGGGCGGGCGCAAGGGGCAGCTGATCTATACCGGCTTTGCGGTGCCGGATCATCCGATGATGCCGGTTTGGGCCGAAAGT
>JBAXLX010000052.1:0-14894 GCA_037134595.1 Pseudomonadota bacterium | reverse complement strand
CCTTAATTCCCTTCGGCCCAAGGCACACAAGCCTTGGGCCGAAGATCATTGACCTTCGGCCTGTGTGATCCTTGCGCTATACCGGCCAGATACATCGCCAGCGGAGACTTATATGCCCGACCTTAGCCAACGCCTGTCACTTGGCGCTTTGCTGCGCCGACCAGAGACGGGATCTGTCTTGGGCTTGGCCCTTGTCTTTGTGTTTTTCTGGATCTTCGGCGGCTCTAACTTCGCCTCGCCCAATGGGGCGGCAAGTTGGCTGAATGTGGCGGCGAATTTGGGGATCATGGCGATCCCGATTGGTCTTTTGATGATCGCCGGAGAGTTAGATATCTCAATCGGTTCGATGGTGCCTGCAGGGTCGATGACCTGCGCCATCATTTCGGGTCATTTTGGTCTGCCGATTGTGTTCGGGGTAGCGGCAGCGCTGGCGCTTGGGGCGCTGGTAGGGCTGATCAATGGGCTTTTGGTGGTGCGCACCGCCGTGCCATCCTTCATCGTAACCTTGGGCACGTTGTTTGCCGTGGCTGGCCTGCTGTTAGGGGTGGCTGTCATTGTCACGGGCACCACCAGCGTGAAGATCCAAGCGGGGGAAGAGGCCAAGTTCCTGCTGGGCCATTTCATCGGCGGGGTGTTTCAGGTCACCATCATTTGGTGGATCGCCGCCGCCGCCTTTTGGGCCTTCATCTTGCATTATTCAAAATACGGCAATTGGATCTTGGCCATGGGCGGTGATAAGGTTTCCGCCCGTAACGCGGGCATCCCAACCGACCGTGTGACGATCATTTTGTTCATGTGTTCGGGGATGAGTGCAGCCTTTGTCGGCCTAAGCCAAGCCATCCTGTACAACTCGGCACAGGTTTCGGCGGGGCAGTCTTACATCTTCAACGCCATCATTTCAGTCGTGGTGGGTGGCGTGCTGCTAACGGGCGGCTATGGGTCGATCTTTGGCATTGTGCTTGGCACGCTGACCTTCGCCATCGTCAACCAAGGCATCTACTACACACCGTTCGATGCCAACTGGGCCAGCCTGATCATCGGAGTCTTGCTGCTGGTGGCGGTGTTGATGAACAACACTTTCCGCAAAATGGCGCTGTCTTATGCGCCCAAAAAGACGGGGGCCAAAGCATGACTGCATCGATCGTCTCGCTTCAACGCGTCAGCAAAAGCTTCGGCCCGATTGATGTGCTGCATGATATTACCCTAGAAATCCGCGCCGGCGAAGTGCTGTGCCTGCTTGGCGACAACGGCGCGGGAAAGTCGACCCTGATCCGGCTGTTGTCGGGCGTACACCAACCCACCTCGGGTGCGATCTTGATGAATGGCACCCCCATTCGCTTTGCCTCGCCCAAAGAGGCGGCCGATCATGGCATAGCCACCGTGCACCAATTCGGCGGCACCTTCCCCCTGATGAGCATTGGCCGCAGCTTCTTTGTCGGGGCAGAGCCGACCAAGGGCTGGGGGCCGTTCAAGGTGTTTGACCGCAAACTGGCCAACGAGGTTGCGGTTAAAGCTGTGCAAAGCTTTGGCATCACCCGCATCACCGACGGCGACCGGCTGGTCGGCGGCCTGTCCGGTGGGGAACGCCAATCGCTGGCCATAGCGCGGGCCGTGCATTTCGGCGCAAAGGTTCTGATCCTTGATGAACCCACCGCAGCCCTAGGTGTGAAACAAGCCGCCCACGTGCTGCGCATTGTGAACGAGGCCAAACGCCGAGGCCTTGCCGTGGTCTTCATCACCCACCAAGTCATGCACGCCATGGCCGTCGGCGACCACTTCGCCGTCTTGATCCGCGGCGCGATCGCCGCCGATTTCCGCAAAGGCGAGAAGACCCGCGAAGAGATCACTGACCTTATGGCCGGCGGAGAAACCATGGCCACACTGGAGGCCGCAGTGGAAGGCGCCTAACGCCTGCTCAAAGGTCAATCGCCGCAGACCCTGCCTTAAGAACCCAACTTGGCTGCCCGCAGCACCTCTCCCTGTGGGCAAACCAAAGACCCGGGCCGGCGTTTCGTTGGTCCGGGTCAGGTACGATTAAGTCACTCCTTAGCAGATGAGTTGGTCTTTGGTTTGCGCCGCCAGACGGCGATGAGCAGGGCTTGCAGCGGTAGGTCGGCATCGGTGCGGCCCTGCCTGGCTATTGTTGTGTGTCCCACCCGTTGCGCATCAGTCTGTAGGCGTCTTTGTAGACCGCCTCAGGGCTGGCAAACAGCGGGCGCCAGATCTTGGTCGCGGCGGCAAGGTCGGGAAGGGCGGACCCGAAGGCTTCGACCGTCATCCAGCCATCATAGCCCGCACGGCGCAGTTCGCGAAAGACGGCGGCAAAGTCGATATGCCCCGCACCCGGCACCCCGCGCGTGTTGTCCGATATGTGGACGTGTTTGATGGCATGGGCGGTGGGGGCGATCACGCCAGAGACGGAGTTTTCCTCGATGTTGAAGTGGAACGTGTCGTAAAGGTATCCGTAATTGGGCTCATCGACCTGTGCGACCAAGGTGGTCGCGGCGGCGGCGGTGTTCAGGATGTAGCATTCGAACCGGTTCAGCGGTTCAACGGCCAGCGTGATGCCGGCGCTGGCGGCATAGCGGGCGGCGGCCTTGTGAACCTCGGCAAGGCGGGCCAGTTCTTCGCCTTGGGGCGGCAGGCCGGAAAACTCGCCGAGAGGCTGGTGGAAGGGGCCCGCGCACAGCTTGCCGCCTAGCGCCTGCGTGCAGTCGACCAGCCATTTGATGTGGTCCAGCGCCGCCTCGCGTTCGGCGGGGTCGGGCGAGATGCAGCTCTTGCCGCCACCGGGCATGACGCCGATTCCGGTGGCTTGCAGCCCCATATCGGCAATCCGCGCCCCAAGGGCGCGGAAGTGGGCCGGGTCGCCCATGAACATCGGGATTTCTACCCCGTCATATCCGGTGTCTTTCAGATCTTGCATGATGCCTAAATGGTCATCCGTAGCGTGGATGGTCCAGAGCAGCAGATTGAACCCCAGTTTCATGACAAGACCCCCACGTTTACAAAGTCACCCACTGGCCTGATTGGCCCGAGGCGATGATAGCATCACACACCTGATTGGCGGCCAGCGCATCCCGGAAGGTCGGTGCTGCCGGCTTGCCGGTGGCAAGACCGGTCAGGAAATCGGCCACCTGATGGGTGAAGGAGTGTTCGTAGCCGATGATCAGCCCCGGCACCCACCATTTGCCAAGATAGGGGTGGTCGCCATCTGTGACCAGAATATTGGTCCAGCCGCGCAGCTCGCCTTGGGTTGAGTGGTCGAAGAATTGCAACCGGTTCAGGTCATGCAGATCCCAAGCGAGCGAGCCCTTTTCGCCATTGATTTCCAGTGTATAGGCGGCCTTGTGACCGCGGGCGTAGCGGGTGCTTTCAAACGTGCCCAGCGAGCCGTTGGCAAAACGGGCCAGAACGGCTGCCGCGTCGTCGATGCCCACGGCCTGCACTTGGCCTGTCTCGGCGTGCTTGCGCTGTTTGACGAAAGTCTCGGTCATCGCGGTCAGCGCAGAGATACCGCCGTTGATCCACATCGCTGTGTCAAGGCAATGCGCCAGAAGATCCCCAGTGACACCCGATCCAGCCGCCTCCACATCCAGCCGCCAAGTTCCTGCGCCGCCCTGCGGTACGTCAGGCGAAATCGTCCAGTCCTGAAGGAACTTGGCGCGGTAGTGGAATATCTTGCCCAGACGCCCGCTTTCCACCAGATGCTTGACCAATGAGACAGCAGGGACACGGCGGTAGTTGTACCAGACCATGTTGGCCACGCCAGCCGCCTCCACAGCCTCGATCATCGGCATCGCCTCGGCCGCCGTGCGGGCGATCGGCTTTTCGCAGGTCACCATCTTGCCTGCCTTGGCCGCCGCGATCGAGATTTCGGCATGCAGGTCATTGGGCACGCAGACGTCGATGACGTCGATGTCCTTGGCCTCGACCAGCTTGCGCCAGTCGGTTTCGACACGCTCATAGCCCCACATCTCGGCAAACTTTGCGGCCTTGTCAGCGTTGCGGGCGGCCACGGCCTTTAGGACCGGACGATACCCGGTGTCGAAGAAATGCGAGACATTGGCCCAGGCGTTGGAATGCGCGCGGGCCATGAAGCCGTACCCCACCATGCCGACATTCAGTGCTTTTGCCATGTTAACTTACTCCGCCCAACCGTGTGCATCGCGCACAGCCACCATTGCGCCAAGGATCTTGTTCCAAGTCTCCTGACGTTCCATCACGGCATTCGGGAACATGCAGCCGTCCCAGCAGATGTGCCGCATCTTCTTGGTCAAGGCCCCATTGTCGCCCAGCCAATAGCCCGCATGTTTCACCACATCCAAGCGCCCGTTCGGGTCGTCGATCTGGCAATGCCGCCCGGTCTTTTCATGATCGCCAGAGCCAAAGGTGGTGCCATCATTCTGCGCGACATGGAAATCCAGCGTCCATGGGCGCAAGGCATCGGCGACTTGCTTGTAGGCCGCATCCAAGGCCGCCTTGTCCGACCAGTCGAAATCGGCGGGCAGCAGGCGGTCCTTCTCGGCATTGGCGCCCAGAACGAACAGCATCGAATGCGCCATGTCGGCCTGATAGCCGACGACGCCCGGCATGCCGACCATCTCAAGCAGTTTCACGTTCTCGCGCCAAGAATGCATGCCGCCCCAGCAAATCTCGCCCTCGGCGACGATGAACTCGCCATGATCCTGCGCGATCCTGCCCGCTTCGCGGAAGGTTTCGGCGATCAGCTTGGTGCCGCCCACCGGATCCTTGTCCCAGTCGCCCACGCCGGTAGAGCTGTCAACGCGGATGCCGCCGGTCGGCCGGATGCCGATTTCGCGCATCTGCTGGCCAATGGCGCAGGCTTTTCGGACCTGAGACAGAAAGCGCGCCCGGTCGTCGGCACTTCCCATCGCCGAGCCGCCCCCGGCCCCGCCCCAAATCGGCGCCACAAAAGAGCCGACCTTAAGGCCGAAGCTCGCGATATGGTCCGACATCCGGCGCACTTCGCCCGCATCGGCGTCGATGGAAAAATGCGGTGCGGTGATGAACAGGTCAATCCCGTCGAACTTCTGCCCATCAGCCCGGGCGTTCGCTGTCAGTTTCAGCAACGTGTCCAGCGCAATGATCGGCTCGGAATCCGGTGCACCCTTACCGACAATTCCGGGCCAAGCCGCGTTATGAAGCTTGGGATAAGTGTTTGTATGTCCAACCATTGTGCCCTCCCCGGCGCATTTCCCGTCTGTCTGGGCGACGGCTAGCTGCCTCGCCCGATGTTCAATCCGCTTTTGCTGTCAAAAAACATAACCTTGTCCGGCGTCCAGCCGAAACGAACCGCGTCTTCCACCTTGATCGCGACATGCGCAGGAACCGAGGCGCGCAGATGATGGGGTCCAACGCGCAGGGTCACCACCAGTTCGGTCCCGTAATTCTCGACATCATGGACATGAGCCGCGACCGGAGCGCCCGAAACGATCTGCAAATCCTCGGGGCGGATGCCAAAGGTTACGCCAAGTCCTGGGTCGCCGGTGGGTGCGGCGCTGAGCGGGAGTTCGAAACTGCCAGGGGTGATGATGGCCCGGCCTTGATTAATGCGACCGGGCAAAAGGTTGATGGCCGGCGATCCGACAAAGCCCGCGACGAAAACGTTGCGGGGGTTTCGGTAAATGTCATACGGCGTACCGACCTGCTCCAGCCGTCCGGCGTTCAGCACACCGATGCGGTCGCCCATGGTCATCGCCTCGACCTGATCATGGGTCACGAACACAAAGGTCGTACCCAGCCGCATCTGCAGGTCTTTGAGTTCGCTCCGCATCGCTTCGCGCAATTTGGCGTCAAGGTTGGAGAGGGGTTCGTCCATCAAGAACACATGGGGTTCGCGCACGATGGCGCGGCCGATTGAGACGCGCTGCATCTCGCCGCCCGACAGCCGATCGGTCTTGCGGTCCAAAAGATGTTCGATCCTCAGCGTCTTGGCGGCATAGGCCACCCGCTCGGCAATCTCGGCAGGCGCGGCGTTGCGGACCTTGGATCGCAGCGGAAAGCTTAGATTGTCGCGCACGGTCAGCCGAGGATAAAGCGAGTACTGATGCAAGACCAGCGCCACGTCGCGTTGCGAGGGGCTCCAGTCGTTGACCTCGTCGCCGTTGATGCGGATACGCCCGACGGTGGGGGTTTCCAACCCGGCGATCAGGCGCAAAGTTGTCGTCTTTCCTGCCCCGGTCGGCCCCAGCAGCACAAAGAATTCGCCATCGGCGATATCCAGATTAAGGTCTTCAAGCGCCGTGTGGTCGCCAAACACCTTGGAAACATTTGCAAGTTCGATGCGCGCCATATCTTTTATTCCACCTTAAAGCCGAGCGAGGCGCCGGTGCTCTTATCAAAGAAGTGCGCCTGAGAGGCGTCAAGGCTGGCCCAGACGCTTTGGCCTTTGCCGCTGACGAACCCGCTGGGGGTTCTGGCGCGCAGCGTGCTGTCGCCCACTTTCACATCGACGATGTCGAAGGGTCCATAAGGCTGGATCAGATGAACCTGAACCTGATGCGCGCGGGGGGTTTGCTCGTGGGCCAGAAGCACACCCTCGGGCCTTATGCCAAGGGCGATATCCTTGCCCGGTTTTCCTGCGATCATCGCCAAGGCTTGCGGGGGCAATTCAAACGCCTCGCCGTGCACCACCACGCTGGCCAAGCCGCCCTCTTGCCGGAGCTGCGCATCCGCGATGTTCATGACCGGAGAGCCGATGAACTGGGCAACGAACAGGTTGGCCGGGCGCAGGTACACCTCGGACGGCGAGCCGACCTGTTGTAGCACCCCGTCATGCATCACCACGACCCTATCGGCCAGCGACATCGCCTCGACCTGATCATGGGTCACATAGATCGAGGTGGAACCGTTTTCGAGGTGAAGCCGCTTCAACTCAACCCGCATCTGCTCGCGCAGTTTGGCATCCAGCGCACCGATCGGTTCGTCCATCAAAAGGGCCTTGGGCCGGCGGACCAGCGCGCGTCCGATGGCGACGCGCTGCATGTCGCCGCCTGACAAAGCACCGGGCCGCAGGCGCAAAAGATGGGTAATCGCGATGGATTCGGCCACGGCCGTCACAGTCTGGCGCACCAGAGCATCGGGCATGCGGGTGGCGCGCAGCGGGAAGGCCAGATTTTCGAACACGGTCAGGTGCGGGTAAAGCGCGTAAAGCTGGAACACGAAGGCAATGTCGCGATCTGACGCATGCAGGTCTTGCACGGGTTTGCCGTCAATCAGGATGCGGCCTTCGTCAATGGTTTCCAGACCCGCAATCGCGCGCAACGTCGTTGTCTTGCCGCAGCCCGATGGCCCCAGCAACACGCAAAATTCGCGGTCCTTGACCGTCAGATTGACCTCGCGGATCACATGGACCGCGCCGAAGTATTTCTGGATGTTTTCGAGCCTGATTTCAGCCACGCGGCACCTCGGTGTCCTTTTTGGGCGGATGGGGGACGTGGACCGCGATGTTGAACCCTATCAGTCCGACGAGCATAACCAGCACGGAATAGGAATGCAGAACCTCAACCCAAGGCTGGCACAGAAAGACGAAACCCGTCACCATGATCCATTGTGACCAAGGTTCCATCACCCGCATGGAAAATTCGCGAAAGGTCATTTGCGGATCGCTCCAAAGCTCATGCCGCGCAGAAGGTGGTTGCGCAGAAGGAAAGTGAAGATTGCGACGGGCAGCAGGAACAACAGCGTCCCCGAGGCGATCACCGTCCAGTCCGGTAGCCCTGACCCGACTTGCGACGGAATAAACGGCGGAGCCGTCTGGGCGCGGCGGTTGGTCATGATCAGGGCAAAGGCGTATTCGTTCCAAGCGGTGATAAAGCAAAAGACCGCGGTGGCTGCGATGCCGGTTGCGGCCTCGGGCAACACGATCTTCCAGAACGCCTCCATGCGGGTATAGCCGTCTACAAGGGCCGCTTCTTCATATTCGCGCGGAATTTCGTCAATGAAGCCTTTCATCAACCAGACCGCGAAAGACACGTTAAAGGCCGTATAAAGGATGATAAGGCCGATATGTGTGTCGTTCAGACCAACGGCCCGATACATCAAAAACATCGGGATGGCGACAACGACAGGCGGCAACATTCGGGTGGACAGGATAAAGAACAGCCAGTCCGCCTCTCCCGCCACCTTGAACCGCGAAAAGCCGTAGGCCGTGATCGTGCCCATTGCCACAGCCAGAAAGGTCGACGTGACCGCGACGATTAACGAGTTCATGAACCGGCTCGGATACCCCGAAAGCTGGACTTCACCTTTGCCGGTGCGGCTGATCCGCTCACCGCCGTCAAAGACGATCCTTTCCCACCAAGGCGCGTTTTCGTAATCCACCTGTTCGTTGGGTTTCAACTGCACCCGCTTGGTGAACAGCTTGACGAAGGGCGACACCTCGGGCGTGAAAAGGACGGTCGGCGGCACTGTTGTCGCCATATTGCGCGGTTTGAAGGCGGTCGATCCGATCCAGTAGATCGGCGCAAGAAACACAATCAGCGCCAGCACGATCGAGGCAATGGCGACGCGATGCCCAAGGCGCTGTCCGGCAGAGGTGACGGTGGCCATGTCAGCGCTCCTTGGCTTTGTTGAGGTATTTAACGTAGATATTGGTGATCGTCAGCACCATGATCAGCACGATGTACGCCAAGGCGCAGGACTTGCCGGTCTGCCATTCCTGAAATGCCATCTTGTAAAGCCGGATCGAGATCACCTCGGTCGTGGGCTGGCTTGTCATCACAAAGGCAAGGTCGAAGGTCTTGAATGCCTCCATCGTGCGGAAGATGATGGCGATCAGCAGGATCGGGGCGACCAGTGGCAAGGTGATACGAAAGAAAACGTACAAACGCCCGGCGCGGTCAATCGAGGCTGCCTCGTACAGTTGCTTTGGCACCGCCGAAAGGCCGGCAAGGGACAAAAGCATCACGAAAGGCGACCACATCCAGATGTCGGTCAGGGCTACGGCGTAAAGGGCTACCTTCGGATCGGCCAGCCATTCGAAACTGCCAAGACCCAGCGCATAGTTGATAATGCCGAAATTGGGATCATAAAGCAGTTTCCAGAACAGTCCGACCACTGCCATCGACAGCATCATCGGCAGCATCAAAAGCGTGGTCACCAGACCCTTGAACGGGAAAGGGCGGTTCAGCAGCAAGGCAAGCCCGAAGCCGACCAGCACCTGCCCGGTCACCGATACGATCACATATTTTGCGGTGATGGTGAAATTGGTCCAGATGAACGGGTCCGACAGCAAATCGCGGTAATTCTGCAGGCCCACGAAATTGGCCGCGTCCTTGGACGAGGCGCGAAAGTCGGTAAAGGAATAGCCGAGCGAGTAGATCAGCGGGAAGATGTTAAAAATAATCAAAAAGGTAATCGTCGGGATCACAAACAGGTTGCGGATCGCCAGATCGCTGAGCCCACGCGATGCGGCACGCGATTTCGGATCCAGTCGGCTGATCATTTCTGCCATCGTAAAGCTTTCTAATTGTGCCAAGCCCCAAGGGCAGGTCAGGCGCGGCAGGGCCGTGCAGGCCCCGCCGCAATGTTA
Source organism: Pseudomonadota bacterium (assembly GCA_037134595.1). Classification (GTDB taxonomy): domain Bacteria; phylum Pseudomonadota; class Alphaproteobacteria; order Rhodobacterales; family Rhodobacteraceae; genus Stagnihabitans. The sequence continues at coordinate 5,338 of JBAXLX010000052.1, read as the reverse complement.
CCCTAAAAACGCGTCAGCCGCCGCGGCCATATTTGGCGAAAATCGCCTTCCAGTCAGCGGCCAGCGCATCCAGAACCTCTTTGGACGAGCCTTCGTTGCCCACCACGGCCGGATAGAGGCGTTGGTTCAGCGCGGTCAGCAGTTCGGCATATTCCGGCACCGCCCAGAAGTCCTTCACCTTGAACATCGTGTCATAGAAGGCCTTGTTGTAGGGCGTGGCATTCTGGAACTCTGCCGATTCCAGCACGGCCTTGTTGCAGGTATAACCACCAAGCTCCGCCCACTTTTTCTGCACATCGTCCTGGATGAACCACTTCAGAAACTTGAACGCTTCTTCCTGGTTCTGGCTGTAGGACACGATCGAGATCCCCTGACCGCCCAGCGCCGCGTATTGGTCGCCGCTCGGTCCGGCTGGGTTGGCAAAGAAGCCGGTCACCTTGGCATTGGGGTTTGACGCCTCGTTCACCAGAGCAGGGAAGAAGGCGAAGTAGTTCATGCTCATCGCCGCAAGATTCTCGGTGATGGCCTGATTGTTCTCGACAAAGAAGGTCTTAGCCCAGCCGGGCGGCGTGAAGCCGTAAAGCTCGCGGTAGGCGTCCAATGCGGCCACGGCCTTGTCAGAGTTGATGACGCCGTCGACCTTGTAGGTTGACATATCGCCCAACTCGCCGCCGTACGAGAACAGCGCGTTTTCAAAGCCCATGGCCAAAGCGTCATAGGAGTTGTCGGTATAGATCGCCACGCCCGCGCGGCCCTTGTCGGGGCGGTTGAAGAACTCGGCAATATCGCGCAGCTGTTTCCAGTCGGTCGGCGGGGCCAGATCATAGCCGTACTTGGCCTTGAACGCGTCCATTTCCGCCGGATCCTCGAACCAGTCCTTGCGATAGGACCAACCAACGGCGTCACCTTCGGCCGGGATCGACCAATACTTGCCGCTGTTGCCCGGGTATTCGGAATAGAACTTGACCGTCGCCGGGGCCATCTTATCAAGAACATTGTTTTCCTTAACGAAATCCGTCAGGTCCACATAGTGCCCCGCCTCGGACGCCGCCCCCAGCCATTGGCTGTCACCCACGATCAGGTCATAGGCCGAACCTTGGGCGTTGAATTCGGTAAAGGCCTTAGTTTGGAAATCGGCCCAAGGTGTCGTCTCGACAGTCACCTTGACGCCCGTTTCGGCCTCATACTGGTTCACCAGTTCCTGCAGGTAGTTTGCCGGATCCCATTCCGCCCAGAAGATCGTGAGTTCCTGAGAGAACGCCGACGTGCCGGACCACAAAAATAGGCCAAGACCGGCAATAAAGCCTTTGGTTAACTTGCGCATGTATTCCTCCCTATGCACCGTTTGCCTTGAGTATTCAGAGCTTCTTGAGCCCGGCCCCCCATTTTCTGAGGTGTTTTCAACGCGGCCAGAGACCGGCAAACACATATCTGGTCGTGTCGATCGGCAACTTTCGCAAGGATCAGGCACGGCTATTGTTGCGCAGCACCTGACCCATAAAAACTTAATCGTTGGTCTCCTTTGTTTTGGCGGGGTCATACCGCCATATGTCACGACCAAACCTGATCATGGCTGATGCCCCATGGCTGCAGCCTGCTCCGACTCGGCCAGAGCGGCCCGCACCAAAGAACGCGCCGCCCAGATCGCGACATCCTGCATCTCTGCGACATCGACCTTCCAGATGTCGCGAAGGACCAGAATGACCTCCAGGCCGAAGGTCAAAGACAAGGCCTTGGCCAGCTTGCCGAACTGCGCCGGGGACAGCTTGTCGCGCAACGGCGACAAAGCCTTTTCCAGCAGATAAATCCGGTGGCCGCGCCGGAATTGCCGCCCCGAGGGGGCAAGGTTTGACCGCGCTTGGGCCCACTGTTCCAGCGACAGGCCCAAGGCGGCCTTGAACGTCGCCTCGAATTCAAGGATCCGCGTGCTGGATGACGCAAGCAGATCAAAGACCCGCGCCTCGGCGTCCGTCGAAGTGCTGTCCCATTCCAGAATCGGACCCAAGGCATGATCGACCACGGCCTCAATCAGGGCGGACTGGGTCGGGAAATAGCGGTAGGCCGTCGCCCGCGAGACGGCTGCCGCCTCGGCGGCATCGCTGACCGACGACTTTTTTCCGCGCTGCATCAGGTCCACCGCCGTGCGGACCATCAAGTCCCGCGTTCTGGCGCTGGCCCCGGTCAGGGGCGCGGATTTTACCTCACTCGTGTAAATTGATACGGTCATATCAGAATAATATGCACATCTCGAAAATCTTTTCAACGGGCTTGTAAAGGTCCATACTGTGGCAATGGCGAAGGGCGGCCTGACCCGAGTCCGCGCCCGTCTACCACTGGAAAGTCTAGTAAAATGAAACGGATCTACGTGGTTGGCACGGCCGATACCAAGGCCGAGGAGTTGCAGTTTCTGGCGCGCGCGATTCGCGGCCAAGGGGGGAGTGCGGTCATCGTTGATGTGGGCATTCGCGCCTCTGGCCTTGCTGCGGACATTTCGGCCACCGAAGTCGCAAGCCACGGGGCAGCGGGACTTTTGTCAATGACCGACAGGGGGGAGGCCGTGAGCGCGATGGCTGATGCTTTCACCCGTTTTCTGGGCACTCGCAGCGATATCGCAGGTGTCATCGGCATCGGGGGCAGCGGCGGCACGGCCATCGCGACGGCGGGGATGCGCGCGCTTCCGATCGGTCTTCCCAAGCTGATGGTCTCGACCCTTGCCTCTGGCGACACCGCCCCCTACGTCGGGGTCAGTGACATTGTCATGATGCCCTCGATCACCGATCTGGCGGGCCTGAACCGCATCAGCCGCGTCATTCTGGAACGCGCAGCCGCGGCCATCAACGCGATGGCTGCGACCCCGCTCGCGCCGCAATCAGAGCGCCCATGTGTGGGGCTGACAATGTTCGGCGTCACCACGCCGGCGGTGACACAGATCTTGGACCGGCTTGGGACAGAGGTTGAAGGCGTTGTGTTCCATGCCACCGGCACCGGGGGTCGCAGCATGGAGATGCTGGTGCAAAGCGGCCTTTTGAAGGGGGTTCTTGACATCACCACCACCGAGGTTGCCGATCTGCTGTGTGGTGGCGTGCTCCCCGCCGGCCCGGACCGGCTGGACTGTATTGCGAGCACGGGTGTGCCCTATGTCGGCTCGGTCGGGGCCTGCGACATGGTCAACTTCTGGGCGCCCGAAACAGTGCCCGCCCGCTACCAGCGGCGTTTGTTCCATCGGCACAACGCCAATGTGACCCTCATGCGCACCAGTGCCGAAGACTGCGCCGCCATCGGCGACTGGATCGCGCAAAAGCTGAACCGCTGCCAAGGTCGCGTGCATATGCTGATCCCAGAGGCCGGAGTTTCGGCGCTTGATATCGCTGGCGGGGCCTTTTTCGACCCCAAAGCCGATGCGGCGCTCTTTAATGCGCTTGAAGCGGGCCTGATGCAGACCGCCGACCGCCGCTTGACGCGGCTGCCACTTCATATCAATGACTCAGCCTTCGCCGACGCCGTGGTGTCGGCCTATCGCGCGATATCCTCCTAAGGTGACCCCATGCCCGCCATCCCCCGCTCCGTCCTGCTTGAAAAGTTCCATGCGATGCGCCGCGAAGGCCGCCCGATCATTGGCGGCGGAGCGGGGACCGGGATTTCGGCAAAATCGGAAGAGGCGGGCGGCATCGACCTGATTGTCATCTACAACTCCGGTCGTTACCGCATGGCAGGGCGCGGATCGGCTGCCGGTCTTTTGGCCTTCGGAAATGCCAATGAGATCGTGGTCGATATGGCGCGCGAAGTGCTGCCGGTGGTCCGCCACACTCCCGTCCTCGCCGGGGTGAACGGCACCGATCCGTTTTTGATCTTGCCGCAATTCCTGCGCCAATTGAAGGATCTGGGGTTTTCTGGTGTGCAGAACTTTCCCACGATCGGGCTTTTTGACGGCACGATGCGGCAAAGCTTCGAAGAGACCGGGCTTGGCTATGGGCTTGAGGTCGACATGATTGCCGCAGCGCATGCGGTTGATCTTCTGACCACGCCCTATGTCTTCAACCCTGACGAAGCATCCGCCATGACCCGCGCCGGGGCCGACCTTATTGTCGCCCATATGGGCGTCACCACGGGCGGCGACATCGGCGCGCGGGCGGCCAAGACTCTGGATCAATGCGTCGTCGAAATCGAGGCCATTGCGGAAGCCGCACTCACCTTGCGGCCCGACGTTCTGGTACTTTGCCATGGTGGGCCGATCTCGATGCCTGAAGACGCCCGGTATGTCTTGGACAGAGCGCCCAACTGCCATGGGTTCTACGGGGCCAGCTCGATCGAGCGCTTGCCGGTGGAAATGGCCATCAAGGCGCAGGTGCAGGCCTTCAAATCGCTAAGGACTGGAAAGAAGAGGACAGGATGACCGTGAAACCGGAAAACAACTTTGTCTACCCCAAGGACGTCGATGCCTTTGGCTTCAATTGGGGCAAACTGGCGTTGACCGTGGCACCCGAAACCAACGGTTCCACCCGCTTCTCGGGCGGCGTGGTCGATTTGCCGCCCGGTCAAGGACACGGCCGCCACAACCATCCCGGTGCCGAGGAGATCATCTTCGTCATCTCCGGCCATGGCCAGCAGATGGTCGAAGACCCCGAGGGCAACCCTATCACGCAGGATGTCGGCCCCGGTTGCACAGTCTTCATCCCGGAAAGCCGGTTCCATTCCACCTTGAACACCGGGGTCGAGGCCATGCAGTTGTTTGTGGTCTACTCGCCAGCCGGACCGGAACTTGTCTTGCGCGAACTGCCGGATTTCCGGATCATTCCCAAGAGCTGACAGGAGGCTGCAAGATGAAACGTATGGGCCGGGTGATCGGTTTGAACGCTGCCGATATCTCCGAATACAAGCGCCTTCACGCCGCGGTCTGGCCAGAGATCCTGTCTTTGCTGCGTCAGGCCGGAATGCGCAATTATTCGATCTTCCTGAAAGAGCCGGAAAACCTGCTCTTTGCCTATCTGGAATATGAGGGCAGCGACCTTGAAAAGGACAACCTTCTGATCTCGGCAAGCGCAGAAATGAAACGCTGGTGGGAATTGACCGACCCGATGCAGCGCCCGCTGGAGACCCGCAAACCGGGCGAATGGTGGGCAGATATGGAAGAAGTCTTCCACACGGACTGACCTTCCAGCCAACCCTTTGGCCCAGTTCCAAGCCACTTCGGGGCAAGGGACTGCCGCTGGTTCGTTCTGCCTTTGGACCGCACGCCTGCTGGGCTCTCCTCGACGCGAGTGCCCAAACCGCCAGATGACATCTCCTCCGGAGGATTGAATGGTTGAGGAGCTGCTTGCGGTAAAAATCCCTCCTGACC